>JAVLCF010000018.1:0-20480 GCA_031581195.1 Trueperaceae bacterium
ATCGTCCCAACATTCACATGCGGCTTCGTACGCTCGAACGTTTCCTTCGCCATGACAGCGTCCTTTCGTCGTCGCCGCCCGGGGGATGTGGGGCCGGTGCGGCGCACATCACCCCCACGCCGGTCGGCGGGGAGGTGGATTCCTGGGGCCGGAAAGTGGAGCTCGTGGACGGACTTGAACCGTCGACCTCTCCCTTACCAAGGGAGTGCTCTACCGCTGAGCTACACGAGCCTACCGGGACCCGGGCAGGGATCGGCGGCCTCGGAGGGCCGACGAACCTGGAGCGGGAGACGGGATTCGAACCCGCGACATTCAGCTTGGGAAGCTGACGCTCTACCAACTGAGCTACTCCCGCACGGGACGAGGCCGGAACCTCGGACCCGGGTCGAACCGCACCGCGCACGGTGCGGCCGGTTCCTGGCGTGGTGGGCAGGGCTGGATTCGAACCAGCGTAGGCCGAAGCCAACGGATTTACAGTCCGTCCCCTTTAACCACTCGGGCACCTACCCATGCGCCCGGAACCGCGGAAGCGCGAACGACGTCGTGGAGCCACCCATCGGAATCGAACCGACAACCTTCCGATTACAAGTCGGATGCTCTACCAGTTGAGCTAGGGTGGCATCCTCCTCGCGGGCGAAACCGCGCGCTGCTGCGCGTCCGAAGTGAAAATCTAGCACGCCTCTTTTCGGCCTGTCAACGCGCGCCGGAGCCGCCTCCGACGGCCGTCCACCCCACCCGCCGGCGGCGTCGAACGGACGGCCGAACGTCCCGCACGCGGGTGGTAGAGTCCGCCTCAGGAGGTCATCGCATGCGCATCGGTCCACTCGGCGTTTGGGAACTGCTCATCATCCTCGTCGTCGTCCTGCTGATCTTCGGCCCGCGCCGGCTGCCGGAGATGGCCAAGGGCCTCGGCCAGTCGGTCCGCGAGTTCCGCAAAGGCATCCGCGACATCCGCAACGACTTCGAGGAGGGCGAAAAGGGCGACGACGCGCCGCCCACCGCCGCCCCCAACGCCGCATCGCAGACGCAGGCCGCCGCCGCCCAGGCGGGCCAGGCCCCACCCCCACCCACGCAGGGCGCCCCCGCGCCGGCCCCCACCCCGGCGGCCACCGCCGCACCCCCCGACGCGTCCACCGCCGCGGACGCCGCCCCCGAAACGCCGGCCGAACCGGCCGCCGCCGAGGACGCGGCGCCCGCGACCGACGACGCCGCGCAGGACGACGGCACGCGGGACGAGACCGCACGGGACGAGACCACGCAGGACGAGAAGGCCCGCGACGCCTGAGCGGGCCTCCCGCCGACGCGTGAACGGCGTCGCGCTCCGCCTCCGCGGGGCGCGACGCCGCGCCGCCTAGGACCGACCGATCATGGCCATGTCCCTCATCGACCACTTCGCCGAGCTGCGCAACCGGCTCTTCGTCGCGCTCGGCGCGTGGGTCGTGGCGGCCGGCGCCGCGTTCGCCATCCGCTTCCAGCTGCTGGCGTGGCTGCAGGCCCCCCTGCCCGACGCGATGTCGCTGAACTACTTCAGCATCCTCGAGCCGTTCGTCGTCAGCATGCAGATCGCCTCGTTCGCCGGCGTCGTCATCGCCTCGCCCGTCATCGTCAGCCAGATCTGGGCGTTCATCGCCCCCGGCCTCTACCCCGAGGAACGTCGCTACGCGGTGCCGTTCATCCTGTTCACCGCCCTCGCCTTCGCGACCGGCGTCGCCTTCGCGTACTACGTCGTCCTGCCCTTCACGATCCCCATCCTGCTCGGCTTCCTCGGCGACGAGGCGCAGGGCCTGCTGTCGATCGGGCGCTACATCTCCGCCCTCCTGACCCTGATGGGGGTCTTCGGCGTGATGTTCGAAATGCCGGTCCTCGGGTACCTGCTCGCCCGCCTCGGTATGCTGCGCGCGGAGCCGATGCGCAAACGCCGCCGCTGGGCGATCGTGATCGGGCTCGTGCTGGCCGCCGTCATCACGCCGACCGCCGACCCCTTCAACTTCGCCCTCGTCGCCGGACCGCTGGTACTGCTCTACGAACTCACCATCCTCGTCGTGCGCGTGTCGCAACGAAAGGAACGCCATGGAACCGAAGATCCGAGACCTTCGTAAGCAGATCGACGCGCTGAACCTCGAGCTCCTCGAGAAGCTCTCGGAGCGCGCCGCCATCGCCGAGGCGATCGGCGAACTCCAGACGCAGGCCGGGGCCTCGCACTACGACCCCGTGCGCGAAGCGGAGATGCTCGAGGCGTTGACCGCCGCCAACGCGGGGCCGTTCGACGACGCGACGGTGAAGAGCCTCTTCAAACAGATCTTCCAGGCGTCGATGCACCTCGAGAACGAGGCGGACAAGAAGAGCTACCTGACCTCCCGCCGCAGCGACGGCCAGGACACCGTCGTCCGCGTCCGCGACGTGCCGATCGGGGGCGAGCACGCCCCCGTCCTGATCGCCGGCCCGTGCGCCATCGAGTCGCGCGAGCAGGTCGGCGCCACCGCCGACAAGCTCGCCTCCGTCGGCGTCCCGCTGTTGCGCGGCGGCGCCTACAAGCCCCGCACCGACCCCTACTCCTTCCAGGGGCTCGGCGTCGAAGGGCTCGAACTCGGCCGCGCCGCAGCCGACGCGCACGGCATGGGCTTCGTCGCCGAGATCATGGACGCGCGCGACCTCCCCGCCTTCGAGACGCACGTCGACATGCTGCAGATCGGCGCGCGCAACATGCAGAACTTCACCCTCCTCAAGGCGGTCGGTCAATCCCGCACGCCGGTCCTGCTCAAGCGCGGGCTGTCCGCGACGATCCAGGAGTGGGTCATGGCCGCGGAGTACCTGCTGCACGAGGGCAACACGAACGTCGTCCTGTGCGAGCGCGGCATCCGCACGTACGAACCCAGCACCCGCAACACCCTCGACCTGTCCGCCGTCGCGCTCGCGAAGCAGGAGACGCACCTCCCCGTCGTCGTCGACGTGACGCACTCCGGCGGTCGCCGCGACCTGCTGACGCCGCTGACGAAGGCCGCGCTCGCGGTCGGTGCCGACGGCATCATGCTCGAGGTGCACCCCAACCCCGCCGTCGCCCTGTCCGACCAGAAACAGCAGATCGACTTCGAGACGCTCGACGCCTACCTCGAAGCGACCGGCTACGACACGAAGCTCAGCCCCGAACGCCACGAGGTGTACGGCTTCTGACCCGCCGGCCCCGCCCGGCGTGCACCCCCCGGAAGGAGGTCGGACCGTGGACGATCTCCTGAAGTTCGCCAGCCGTCTGGCCGACGTCCGCCCCGACTACGCCAGCAACCGCTGCCTCGCCGTGCGGCAGTCCCCCGCCGCCTGCACCCGCTGCGCCGACGTCTGTCCGCACGACGCCGTCACCGTCCGCGGACGCGGCGTCGAGATCGACGAGGTCGACTGCAGCGGATGCGGGCTATGCGTCCAAGCCTGCCCCTCGGGCGCGCTGGAACCGAAGGTCCGCTACGACCCCGGCCGGCCCGTCAAGTGCTCCGAGGTCGACGGCGACGCGCAGACCGTGCACTGCCTCGGTCGCTTGCAACCCACCGACCTGCACCGACTCCTCCGCGGGCGGTCGACGTTGATCCTCGCGCACGGCGACTGCGCCACCTGCCCCATCGGCGGGCAGGCGGTCCTCGACGCGATCCACGCCGTCGCGGACGACGCCCGCGCGCTCCTCACGCTACGCGGCGGAGAGGGGGAGATCCGCGTCGAGCAGCGCGAGAGCCTCGACGACGAAGAAACGCAGGAACGCGTCAGCCGGCGCGCCCTGCTGCGCGGCGGTTGGCGGGGCCTCGCGAGCGGCGCTTCGGAGGTCCTCGCCCCCCTCGACCCCGGAGGGCAGGAGGGCGAAATGCCGCTCGAGGCGGCGCGCCGCTGGCGCGCCCTCGAGCTCGCCGACCTCGCGCCCGACGACCCCGTCCCCTGGCCGCTCCCCGTCGTCGACGACGCCTGCATCCTGTGCCCCGTCTGCACCCGCGTCTGCCCCACCGGCGCGTTCTCGCGGACGTTCGACGACGACGGTGGCGGCGCCCTGTGGCTCGAACCCTCGGCGTGCGTGGGCTGCGACGCCTGCGTCAGCGCCTGCCCCGTCAACGCCATCGAGATGGACCCCACGCCGCCCTGGTCGACCGCCGGCGGGGGCACGCGCGAGGCGTACCGCAAGCCGGGCCGCGACCCGGCCGCCGGCACCGTCGCGCGCGACGCGCCGGGAGAGTAGACTCGGGCATGACGGTCGACGATTGGGTGTTCGAGGCGCTGGACCGTGCCGGCGGCCGCGGTGCCGACGTTCGCGAGGTGCAACGCTGGATCGACGAACGCCACGGGGAGGAGCTGGCGGTCGACACGATCGACGCCGCGCTCGCCGACCTCGTCGCCGCCGGCCGCGCCGAAACGCGCGGCGGTGGACGCTACGCCGTCGTTCGTTCAGGCGGGGGCGCCGACGCCCTCAAGAAGCTGTTCGGCGAATGAGGCCGACCCCCCGCGGCGCACGCCGCCGCGCGACACCCGGAGGATCCGCATGAGCGACACGACCGCCGACCCGCCCGCGACCCCCCAGCCGGCCGCGTCCGCACCGACCGCCGCGCCGACCTCCACGCCCCCCGCCGCGCCGCCCATGACGCGCCGCGAGGTGGAGGACGCCTTCGACCTCGACGCGCTCTACACCCCCGAGGAACGCATGATCCGCGACGCGGTCCGCGAGTACGTTCAGAGCGAACTCGCGCCGCACGCCGGCGAGTGGTGGCGCGACGGCGTCTTCCCCGAGCACCTCCCCCGCGCCTTCGGGGAGATGGGGATGCTGGGCGTCGCGATCCCCGAGGCGTACGGCGGCGCCGGCGCCAGCGCCACCGCCTACGGCCTCGTCAACCGCGAGGTGGAGGCGGCCGACAGCGGCCTCCGCAGCTTCGTCAGCGTCCAGTCGAGCCTCGTGATGTGGCCCATCCTCACGTACGGCTCCGAGGCGCTCAAGAAGGCCTGGTTGCCGCGCCTCGCGACCGGCGAAGCGATCGGCTGTTTCGGCCTCACCGAACCGGACGCCGGCAGCGACCCGGGCGCCATGACGACGCGTTGCCGACGCGTCGGCGACGACTGGGTGATCCGCGGCACGAAGCGCTGGATCACCAGCGGCACCCGCGCCGACGTCGCCATCGTCTGGGCCCGCGACGAGGACTCCGGCCGCGTCCTCGGCTTCGTCGTCGAGACCGACCGCGAGGGCTTCCACGCCGAGGACATCAAGACCAAAGCGTCGATGCGCCTCTCCGTGACCAGCGAACTCCACCTCGACGACGTCGCCGTCCCCGACGCGAACCGCCTCGACGTCGTCGGGTTGAAGGGCGCCCTCTCGTGCCTCAGCCAAGCGCGGTTCGGCATCGCCTTCGGCGTCCTCGGTGCGGGCTTCGCGACCCTCGACGAGGCCATGCGCTACCTCGAGGAGCGACCGGCGTTCGGGGAGCCCCTCACCGGCAAACAGCTGGTGCAGGCCAAGCTCGCCGACATGTGGAGCGAGCTCACGAAGGGCAGCCTCCTCGCCCACCGTCTCGGCCGCCTCAAGGACGACGGCGCCGTCACCCCGACGCAGATCAGCATGGCGAAACGCGACAACGTCCGCGCCGCCCTGCAGGCCGCCCGGCACGCCCGCGACCTGCTCGGCGGGAACGGCATCACGACCGAGTACGGCGCGATGCGGCACATGAGCAACCTCGAGACGGTCTCCACCTACGAGGGCGCCGACGCCGTCCACACCCTCATCCTCGGGCGGGCCCTCACCGGCCGCGCCGCCTTCTGAGGCGACGCCCGACCGGGCGCCCCGCGCGTCCCGGTCACGGCACGGCCCGCGGGCCCGGCCTCGGCCGGGCCCGAAGCGAAGGTCCGTACCGGACGGCGGGCCGGGTCAGGCGGTGACGAGCCACGCCCCGAACGCCACCGCCGCGCCGTACGCCGCGCGCGCGACGTGGTTGCGCGCCACCACCCGCGTCGCCAACGACCGGGCGGTCCACCACGACACGCCGGACGCCAGCGCGGCGCCCGCCCCCAGCCACGCGACGCCCGAGCGAAGCTCGTACGCGACGGCGACCGCGCCGACCATCAACAGCGCCGCAGCCGCGAGATGCGTCCACGCCAACGCCCGCGCGCGGTGCACCAACGTCCACGCCCCGAACGTCGACACGCCGGCGTAGGCGATCGCGAACGCCGCGACGACCCACGGCACGCTCAGCCCTCCGCCTCGACGGCGCCCGCCTCCGCCGCGGCGGCCTCGGGCGTGAAGCGGTCGGTGACCGCGACCTCCTCGACGTCCCGCCGCGCGAGCGACCGGACCTTCCGCGCGAGCCACGCGTCGGCGCCGGACGTCGGGTCGACCTCCACCACGAACCGCGCGACGTCGGGCCGGCGGGCGAGACGCCGCACCGCCCCGAGCACCTCGGCGTCGCTCGGGGCGAGCTTCGGATCGACCCGCCACCCCTCCGCCCGCAGCTCCGCGGGGGGAAGGGCGTACATCGCCAACACCCGCTCCCCCGCCTCGGTCCGCACACCGGGCGCCACCCGCGCATCGGTCGGCGCGTGGTGCCAGGGCTGCCCGACCCAACCGACCGCCGCCCGCGCGCCGTCGCGCGGTCCGGGCAGGCCCGGCGCGGGGGGCGGGTGCGCGTCGGCGCGGTGCGTCTGCCACGCGCGACGCACGAGCCCCGCGGACGGGTTCACCCGCCCGAGGAGCGAGATGGCGGTCGTCTCCACGGCGTCCGCATCGAGGTCGGTGGGGACCGCCACCAGCGGCGGGAGGCCCGGCAGGATCTGCGCGAGGGCGCCCGGCAGGTCGGCGACGAACGGGTCCTGCGCCCCCCCGCGCGCCCCCTCGTAGCCGGCGTTGACCGACGGCACCACCAGCAGGTCGGCGCCGGACAGGGCGAGCGCCTCCGCCGCCGCCCGCCGGAAGGCGAGACCGGGGACCTCCGCGACGCGCGGGTCCACCCACGCCGCCGCGACGGCGTCGGGTTCGGCGTCGACCACGTCGGCGTCGGCGGCGGCGAGCAACCGCGCCCAGAAGGGGCCGTAGCGATGCCAGAGCAGGGAACGAACGAAACCGACGCGCACGGCGGAAGGGTAGCACGGCGTCCGTCGCGCCCCACCGCCGCGCGGGCCGGCGGTCGGGCGCGGCTCAGGCGTCCAGGACGGCGCTCGTCGCGCCCGCCTCGAGCGCCTCCAGCGTCGCGTCCGCGAGGTCGGCGGCGGCGTCCTTGTCGAGGTACTGGTTGCCGTTGCCGCACTTCGGGGACAACACGCACCGCGGACATCCCGCCGTGCACGGACAGCTGCGGAGGCGGTCGCGGGCCGCCCCGATCCAGCGACGCCACTGGTGCGCGCCCGCCGCGGCGTACCCGACGCCGCCCGGCGCGCCGTCGTACACGAACAACGCCGGGATCCCCAGGTCGGGATGGAGGGGGTAGGAGACGCCCCCGACGTCGGCGCGTTCGCACAGGACGAACGCCGGCAACAACCCGATCATCGTGTGCTCGAGCGCGTGCATCGCCGACGGAAACCGCGCCGGCGCGACCGCGCCGGTCGCCTGGATCGCGGCGTACTCGATCCACACCGCCTGCGTATCGAACTGCGCGGGCGGCAGGTCGAGGGGGCGTTCCTCCAGCACCGCGCCGGTCCGCGCCCGCTTGCGAACGTAGCCGTGCACCACCTCCGAGACGCGGACGCGTCCCACCCGAAGGCCCGCCGGCAACGCCAACGCCGCCGCCAGGTCGGGGTCGCCGCGCCCCCCCGCATCGAGCGGATCGATGCGGGTCTCGCTCCGCACCGACGTGAACCAATCCTCGAGGTGCGGCAGCAACGTCGCGCGGCGCGCCTCGAGATCGAGCTCCACGACCAGGTAGGCGTCCCCGCGGTGCAGGTGCACCGCCCCCTCGTGCAGCTCCCGCACCGCCCGACCGACGTCGACGCTGCCGAGCGACCGCCCGTCGGGCGCGGCGACGAGGCGGACCTTCCCACCCGCCTCCCCGCGCAACGCGACCCGCCGGTGCGGGAACCACCCGCGCGCGTGGAAGCGCCCGTCGTCCCCCTCGCGAAGGCCGTCGACCGTCGCCAGGTCGAGGTCGGGCGCCAGCCACGCCTCGTCCGGCGCGACCGGCCGTTCCGCCGCGGCGCAGGGCAGGTGGGCGGCGTGCACCACCTCGTTGTGGGCGTCGGCGACCGCCGCCTCCACGGAGCCGTCGAGCAACGCATCGGGATGCGTGAGGTAGTGATCATCGAGCGGATCGTTGCCGGGCACGAGCACCGTGAGGGCCCGACCGCCGGCGCGGCCCGCCCGCCCCGCACGCTGCCAGAACGACATCGACGAGCCGGGGTAGCCGACCATCGCGACGGCGTCCACCCCCCCGACGTCCACGCCGAGTTCGAGGGCGCTGGTCGCGGCGAGCACCGTCACCTCGCCCCCCTTGAAGGCGGCCTCGATGCGGCGTCGCTCGTCGGCGTCGTAGCCCGCGCGGTAGGCGTCGACGCGCCACGCGTCGGCCTCCCCCAGGCGGGCGTGCGCGAGGCTTGCGAGGCGTTCCGCCGCCCGGCGGCTGTTGCAGAAGAACAGGCTCTTGACGTCGGCCCGGGCGAAGGCGACCGCCAGGTCGGCGGCCTCCGCGACGGGACTGCGGCGGCGCGCGTCCTCCCCGGGCCGCTCCGGCGGCACCCAGAACGCCACCTCACGCGGGGCGCGCGGCGCGTCGTCCGCCGTGACGACCGACGCCCGCCGTCCCGTCAACGCCGTGAACAGCTCGCCCGGGTTCGCGACGGTCGCGCTGGCGGTCAGCAGGCGGGGCGCCGCGCCGTACTGCGCCGCCAGGCGCAGCAACCGCCGCAGGACGTTGCCGACGTGGCTCCCGAGCACCCCCCGGTAGACGTGCAGTTCGTCGACGACGACCCACCGCAGGCGCGCCAGGAACGGCGCCCAGGCGGGATGGAACGCCAGGACGGCGAGGTGCAGCATGTCGGGGTTCGTCAGCAGCACGTCGGCGCCGTCGCGCACCCCCGCCCGCGCCTCCCGGGGGGTGTCGCCGTCGTAGCGCGCGATCCGCGCCGCGACGTCCGCCAGGCCGGCCCGCGAAGCGGCGTCGCGCAACGCCGCGAGCTGGTCCTCGGCGAGCGCCTTCGTGGGGAACAACGCGAGCGCCGTTCCGTCGCTGCGGGCGGCGTCCAGGAGCGGCAGTTGGTAGGTCAACGACTTGCCCGACGCCGTGGGGGTGGCCGCGACGACGTCGTCGCCGGCCGCCGCCCGCCGCCACGCCTCCGCCTGGTGCCGCCAGGGCGTCACGCCGAGCGCCTCGGCGAGGTCGCGCCACGGCACGTCCGGCACCGCGTCGCGGACGCCGCCGGCGCCCGGCAGGAAGGCGTCGACCGCGAGGCGCTCCGCGCCACCCTCCAGCGTCCGCAACCAGGCGTGGAACGTCGCGTGGTCGCCGGGCGGCCCGGAGCGTGAAGGCATGGGGGGAGGCTACCCCGGTGGCGTCGCGCCCCCGGCGGCGGCGGCGACGCGACCGGGCGTGGTAGCGTCGCGCCGTTCGGAGGCGCCGTCGTGACGACCTTCCTCATCGTGCTCCCGTACGCGCTCGCCCTGCCCTACGTGGGTCTGATGGTCCTCGTGATCCTCGGGCTGTTCCGGCGCGACCCCGCCGCCCGGACGGAGTCGACGGCGTCGGTCTCCGTCGTGATCCCCGCCCACGACGAGGAGGCGAGCCTCCCCGGGACGCTCGCGTCGTTGTCGGCGCAGACGTACCCCGGCGACGCGGAGTTCGTCATCGTCGACGACCGCAGCCGCGACGCCACCGCACGGATCGTCCGCGACGCCCAGGTGCACGACCCCCGCATCCGCCTGGTCCAGGTGCACGAACCCGACCGACGGCTCGCCCCGAAGGTCAACGCCGTCGCGCACGGCATCGCCGCGTCGACCGGCGAGATCATCGTGACCAGCGACGCCGACTGCCGCTACCCCGACGGGTGGCTCGAGGGCATGGTCGGCCACTTCGCCGACGACGTCGTGATGGTCGTCGGGTACGTCGAAACCACCCGCGCGCACCGGGTGGGGTCGTTCCTGCATCGCTTCGAGACGATCGACTGGTCGTCGCTGATGACGGTGTCGCGCTCGCTCACGCGGTTCGGCTGGAAGTTCGCCTCCAGCGCCAACAACCAGGCGTACCGACGCAGCGCCTTCGAGGCGGCCGGCGGGTTCGGCGCGATCGGGCGGGCCCCAAGCGGCGACGAGGACCTCCTCACGCAACGCCTCGGGCGCCTCCCGGGCAGCCGCATCGTCTTCGCCGCGACCCCCGCCACGCGGGTCCTGACGCACCCGATCGCGAGCTGGGGCGCGCTGTTCCGGCAGCGCCGCCGGTGGGTGTCGCGCTACCACCACCCGATGCACTACCACCCGGGCTTCCTGGCGTCGATCGGCCTGCTGGGCTTCCAATCGATCGCGCTGGCCGGCGCCGTCCTCGCCACCCCGTTCGTTCCATCGCTGGCGCCCTGGACGCTCGGGTTGTGGGGCGCGGAGATCGCGCTGATGACGTTCGGGGTGGGGCTCGGCGCGCTGCAGGTGGGGCGTCGCGACCTGGTGGGGCCCGGGCTGGTGGCGTGGGCGGCGCTGCACCCCTTCTTCATCGCCGCCGTCGTGATCGCGTCGCTGCTCAAGAGCGGCGAGTGGCGGGCGGGCGCCGACCCCTACCGCCGGCGCTGGCTGCAACGCCGCTGGCGGGCGTGGCGGCGGCGCCTGCGCCCCACCCCGTCCGCGGTCCGCAACGACCGTCGTTGAGGCGTCCGCTGCGGCGGGCGCGGCCCGGCCGGCCCGGGCGGAGTGGTAGCCTGCGGCGACGCACACGCGGTCCGCTCTCGAACCGGAGGTACGCATGAAGGTCTTCATTCTCGGCGGCGACGGCTTCTGCGGCTGGCCCACCAGCCTGCACCTCTCCGCCCTCGGGCACGAGGTCGTCATCATCGACAACCTCAGTCGACGCAACATCGACAACGAACTCGAGGCGGGCAGCCTCACCCCCATCCAGTACCTCGGGACGCGCCTGCAGGCGTGGAAGGAGACGACGGGGCAGGAGATCCGCTTCGAACGCCTCGACGTCGCGCGGCACTACCACCGCCTCCTGACCCTCATCGAGGAGGAACGCCCCGACGCGATCGTGCACTTCGCCGAACAGCGCGCCGCGCCGTACTCGATGAAGTCCAGCGCCCACAAGCGCTACACGGTCGACAACAACCTCAACGCGACGCACAACGTCCTCGCCGCGATCACCGAGTCCGGCGTCGACGTGCACCTCGCGCACCTCGGCACGATGGGCGTCTACGGCTACGGGACCGCCGGCATGAAGATCCCCGAGGGCTACCTCCCCGTCGAGGTCACGACCGACGATGGCGAGAAGGTCCGCCAGGAGATCCTCTACCCCCCGAACCCCGGCAGCATCTACCACATGACGAAGACGCAGGACCAACTGTTCTTCGCCTACTACGCGAAGAACGACCACCTGCGCATCACCGACCTGCACCAGGGCATCGTGTGGGGGACCCACACGAAGGAAACCGACCTCGACGAGCGGCTGGTGAACCGCTTCGATTACGACGGCGACTACGGCACGGTCCTGAACCGCTTCCTGATGCAGGCGGCGGTCGGCTACCCCCTCACGGTGCACGGGACCGGCGGACAGACGCGCGCGTTCATCCACATTCGCGACACCGTCCGCTGCATCGAGCTGGCGCTCGAGAACCCACCCGAGCGCGGCGAGCGCGTGCAGATCCTCAACCAGATGACGGAAACGCACCGCGTCCGTGACCTCGCCGAACTCGTCGCGGCGCAGACCGGTGCGGAGGTCGCCTACGTCGACAACCCCCGCAACGAGGACGCGGAGAACGACCTGCACGTCAAGAACGACCTGTTCCTTGACCTGGGGCTCGACCCCACGACCCTCGAGGGGGGCCTGCTGGACGAGGTGACGAGCGTCGCGCGCAAGTACGCCCACCGCGCCGACCTGTCCAAGATCCCCAGCACCAGCACCTGGACCGACCAGCAGAAGCCGGGCGTGCCCGGCGAACCCGCCTGAGGGTCGGGAGGTCCCGTGCGCATCGCCCTCTTCACCGAGACGTTCCTGCCGAAGATCGACGGGGTCGTCACGCGGGTCGTGCGCACCCTGGAACAGCTCCGCGCGATGGGGCACGAGGCGCTCGTGTTCGCGCCCGGGGACCCGCCGCCGGAGGTGGCGGGCCACCGGGTGGTGAAGGTCCCCAGCGTCCCCTTCCGGCCCTGGTACCCCGAGTTGTTCCTCGGGCTCCCCCGCCCCCGCATCGGCCGCGAACTCGACCGCTTCGCGCCCGACGTCGTGCACGTCGTCAACCCGGTCGTGCTGGGCTTGTGGGGGACGCTCCTGGCGCGGCAGCGGGGCCTCCCGCTCCTCGCGAGCTACCACACCGACATCACGCAGTACGCGAAACACCTGAAGTTGCCGTTCCTCTCGCCGATCTCCGACCGGTTCCTGCGCGACGTCCACAACCAGGCGCACGTCAACCTGTGCACCAGCACCCCGATGGTGAACTCCGCGCGGGGGCTCGGCATCCGCCGCGTCCGCCTGTGGCCCAAAGCGGTCGACACCGACGTGTTCCACCCCGGGCGCCGCGACGCCGCGATGCGCGACCGCCTCACCGACGGCCACCCCGACGAGGTGCTGCTGCTGTACGTCGGGCGCCTGTCGTACGAGAAGCGCCTCGATTGGTTGTACGCCCCCGTCACCTCCATCCCCGGCGTCCGCCTCGCGCTCGTCGGGGCCGGCCCCGCGGAGGCCGACCTCCGCGAACAGTTCGCGGGCACCCCGACGGTCTTCACCGGCTACCTGTCCGGCGACGCACTCGCCGAGGCGTACGCCAGCGCCGACGTGTTCGCCTTCCCCAGCGACACCGAGACCCTCGGGTTCGTCGCGATGGAGGCGATGGCGTCCGGCGTCCCCCCCGTCGGGGCGCGCGCCGGCGGCGTGCCCGACGTCATCCGGCACGAGGAGAACGGGTTGCTGTTCACGCCCGGCGACCTGGGGGACCTCACCGAGCAGCTCCGTCGCCTCGTCACCGACGACGTGTTCCGCGCACGCCTGGGGCGCAAGGCCCGCGAGGAGATGACGAAGTACGACTGGCGCGCCTCCACCGAGGCGCTCGTCGGGTTCTACACCACCGCGATCGACGTGCGGAAACGCTTCGATCCCGACCCCGACGGCGGGGCGGGGGACGCCCTCAGCCGGTCGTGACGAACGGCGGCGGGCCGGGCAGGACCCGCACCGGCGTGCGGTAGACGCGCGACAGCAACGCCGCATCCAGGATCCGTTCGGGGGGCCCTTCGCCCGCGACGCGCCCCCGGTCGAGGAGCACCAACCGATCGAAGCGCGCCACCTGGTTCAGGTCGTGCAGGACCGCCAGCACCCCCAAGCCGTCGGCGTGCGCGAGGGTCGCGGCGTGCCCCAACAGGTCCGCCTGGTAGCGCAGATCCAGGTGCGCGGTGGGTTCGTCCAGCAACAGCCACGCGGGCTCCTGCGCCAGGGCGCGCGCCAACACCACCCGCTGGCGTTCGCCCCCCGACAGCGACCCGACCGGCGTGCCGGCGAAGCGCAGCGCATCGGTCCGCCGAAGCGCCGCCTCGACCACCTCGACGTCGCGCGGCCCCTCGGACGCGAAGAAGCCCTGGTGCGGCGTGCGCCCCATCGCGACGACCGAGCGGGCGGTGAACGCCTCGGGCAGGTCCGGACGCTGCGGGACGACCGCCATGCGGCGCGCCAACGCCCGCCGGCCGTACCGCGCGATCGGTCGACCGTCCAGCGTCGCGCGACCCGCCGTGGGCCGAGCGAGGCCGGAGGCGACGTCCAGCAGCGTCGATTTTCCGGCGCCGTTGGGGCCGATCAGCCCGACGAGTTCGCCGGCCGCGACCGTCACGTCGACGCCGCGCAGGACCTCGGGCCCCGCGTCGTAGCGAAAGCGCACGTCACGCAACGCCAGGCTCACGGTGCGCCCCCCGTCACGCCGGCCGTCCGCGGCGCAGCAGCACGAGGAAGAACGGCCCACCGACCAGCGCCGTGACGATCCCGACCGGCACCTCGACGGGTGCGAGCACCGTGCGCGCCACCAGGTCGGCCAGCACGAGGAACGCCGCGCCCCACGCCAACGACAGCGGCACGAGGTCGCGGTGCTCCGGCCCGACCGCGAGGCGCACGGCGTGCGGTACGACCAACCCCACGAACCCGATGACGCCGGCCACGGCGACCGCGGCGGACGTCAGCCACGTCGCGACCCCCACGACCGCCCACACGAACGCCGTCACCGGCAACCCCAAGCGTCGCGCCGACGCCTCGCCCAGCAACAACAGGTCGAAGGCGCGACGGGCCGCGAAGCCGGCCGGCGCCGCGACGGCGAGCAGGACCCCGACGACGGCGACGTCGCGCCACTCCGCGAACGAAAAGCTCCCGAGCAGCCAGGCGAGGACGCCGGCGGTCCGCTCGCGGTCGGTGAGCATCACGAAACTCGTGGCGGCCGACAGGCTCGAACCCAACACGACGCCCGCCAACACGAGCGACACGATCGGGAGGCGGCCCCCCTGGCGGGCCAGCAGGACGGCGGTCACGACCGTCGCGAACGCGACGACGAACGCCGCGCCCGGCACGCCGAGCGCCGCGAGGCCGGCGACGCCCACGGTCCCGCCGTACACCATCGCGACCGCCGCCCCGAACCCCGCGCCGGACGCCGCCCCGAGCAGGTAGGGGTCCGCCAACGGGTTGCGGAACACCGCCTGGTAGGCGGTGCCGGCCAGCGCGAGTGCGGCCCCGACGACGGCGGCGAGGGCGACCCGCGGCGCGCGGACCTGCCACACGATCACGTCGCGGGTCCCTTCGCTCCGTCCCGCCACGCCCCGGAGGAGGGCGTCGAGCACGTCCCCGGGCGCGACGGGCACCGACCCGACGCCGACGGCGGCGACGAGCACGCCGGCGAGCGCCGCCAGCGAGCCGCCCCGCACCGCCCAACGGCGGGCGCCGCCGCCGGGGGTGCGCACCGCGTCGCGCGGGACGTTCAGCGGCGGAACCCTTCGAGCAGGTCCGCGAGGAGCGTCAACGCCTCGGGGAGGCGCGGTCCGGCGCGCGTGAGGAGGTCCACCTGCGCCTGCGTGAGGGGCACGACGCCCCCGTTCGCGACGGCGTCGATCGCCCCCCAACCGGGGCGCTCCGCGAGGGTGGCGGCGCTCTCGCCGGACGGCGCGTCGAGCAGCAGGATCACCTCGGGGTCGGCGTCGACGACGAACTCGGGATCGACCAGCGGGAAGGCGCCCAGGTCGGCCGGCACGACGTTCGCGCCGCCGGCGAGCTCGAGCAGCGTCCCGAGGTACGCCGTCGGACCGACCGTGTAGGGCGTCGCGTCGAGCTCCACGAACACCCGCGGGCGGGCGGCGCCCTCGACGCGCGCCGCGACGGCGTCGATCGCGTCGCGCATCGCGTCGACCTGCGCCTCCGCGGCGGCCTCCCGCCCGAGGAGCGACCCGACCTCGCGCAGGACCTCGGCGACCTCGTCCACCGTCTGCGGGGTCCCGACGTACGTCGCGATGCCGAGCGGCGCGAGCGCCTCGTGCAGGCCGCTGTACTCGTCGGTCAACACCAGGTCCGGCTCGAGCGCGACGATCGCCTCGACGTCCGCCTCGAAGGCGCTGCCCAGGTCGGGCAGCGCCTCGACCTCGCTCGGGTGGTTGCTGAACGTATCGACGCCGACGAGGCGGTCGCACGCCCCGACGGCGCACACCTTCTCGGTGTGGGTCGGGACCATCGCCACGACCCGCTGGGCGGGCCGCGCGAGCTGGACCTCGCGGCCCAGGTCGTCGACGACGGGCCCTTGAGCGACGGCGACCCCGAGGAGCGCCAGCGCGCCGATCGTCGCGACGACGGTGCGGACGACGGTACGGGCGACGATCAGCGTCGGGGACCCCACGGTCGTGGACCGTGGTGCGGCGTGGGCACGGGATCGGGCGATGCGCGACATCGAAGCCTCCTCGGGCTCGCGCGCGGCGGAACCGGCGCGCCGAGGGGGCGCGAGGCCTCCCGGGCGACCGCCTCGTCCGCGCGAGGGGAACGCGTCCTCGGAGGCCGGCATTCGGGCTTCCCGGGAAGGGACACCGTTGCGGGACAGCGCCGGATTCGCACCGGTCTTCCCCGACCGCCGAGGGTCGGCGCGAGGCTACCACGCGCCCCCGCGCGGCCCCGGGGCGGGCGTCCCGGGTGATAATCCCCACGTGCACGACCCGACCCGCCTCGCCGTCGCCGACCTCGCCGCCCCCACCCCGCGGGGGGCGTCGCTCGCGTCGTTCGTCCCACCCCCCCGGTTCGGGACGACCGACTTCGCCTCGTACGCCCCGAGCGACCCGACACAGGCGACCGCCCGCGACCGCGTCGCGGCCTTCGCCGAGGCCGCCGCCCAGCCCCGCCGGTCGGCGCCGTGGCGCCGCCGCCGCAGCGGGGCGGGGCTGTACCTCGACGGCGGGTTCGGGGTCGGCAAGACGCACCTGCTCGCCGCAGCGTGGCACGCCGCCCCGCTTCCCGAGGCGGCGAAGCGCTACCTGTCGTTCCAGGAGCTCGTGTTCGTGCTGGGGGTCCTCGGTCGGGACGGAGCGGCGGAGGCGTTCGCCGACGTCCGGCTGTTGTGCCTCGACGAGTTCGAACTCGACGACCCCGGCAACACCCTCCTCATCGCGACGTTCCTCCGCGGCGCGTTCGCGCGCGGCACCGACGTCCTCACGACGTCGAACACCGATCCGGCGGCGCAGGGGCGGGGCCGGTTCGCGGCGCAGGACTTCCGGCGCGAGATCCAGGGGATCGCCGACCGCTTCGAGGTCGTCCGCCTCGAGGGCCCCGACCACCGCGCCGGCCGGCGCGAGGGGGGCTGGACGCCGTCGGACGCCCTCGACGCCGCCGTGGCGTCGGCCGACGGCACGGTCGCGGTGGGGACCGGCGCGGACCTGCACGGTGTCCTCGAGCGCCACCACCCGGTCCGCTACCGCGACGTCCTCGCGGGGGTCGACGCGCTCGCGCTGCGCGACCTCGCGCCGATCGCCGGCCAGAACGAAGCGCTTCGCTTCGTGCACTTCGTCGACAAGGCGTACGACCTGGGGGTCGGCTTGCGCGCGCACGGCACGGCCCCGCCGGAGGCGCTGTTCGACGCGCGCTACCGCGAGGGGGCCTACGCGAAGAAGCACCACCGGGCGTTGTCGCGGCTCGCGGAGATGCTGGCCGATCCGTTCCCGCGCGGCGCGGCGCGCTGAGCGCCGCGCGGCCCGCGGGGCGGGTCCTCAGCCGGTCGACCCCTCGAGGGCGACCGCGACGCCGTCCGCCCGCAACCAGGCGGGGTCGCCCGGCCGCAGGTCGGAGCCGGGCCCGAGCCGCACGTACCAGCCCTCGCCCTCGGGGTCGCCCCCCTCGACGCAGCAGCGCAGCATGCGGTCGTGCCCGTAGTACTGCCGCTCGGTGATCACCACCGGCAGGCCCTCGGCCGAGGGCTCGACCCCGCCCGCCACGCGCTCCGCATTCGCCTCCCGCGGGCGCGGGGTCACGGTGAGGTCCTCCGGGCGGAGCGACACCAGCACCTGGCCCTCCGCGGCCGCATCGAGCGGCACCGTGCCGAGCGCGGTCGTCACGTGCCCGTTCTGCGCGATGCCCCGCACCAGATTCGTGCGCCCCAGGAACCCGGCGACGAACGCGGTGCGGGGCCGTCGATAGGTCGCTTCGGGCGCCCCCTCCTGCTCGAGCCGTCCGGCCCGCATGACGACCAACCGGTCGGCGAACGCCATCGCCTCCTCCTGGTCGTGCGTCACCAGCAGCGTCGTCGCGCCGCTCCGCGCGAGGATCCGTCGGACCTCCTGGCGGGTCCCCTCCCGCAACGCCGCGTCGAGGTTGCTGAACGGCTCGTCGAGGAGCACGAGGTCGGGCCCGGGCGCCAACGCCCGCGCCAAGGCGACGCGCTGTTGCTGCCCCCCGGACAGTTGCGCCGGGTAGCGGCGCGCGAAGACCGTGAGGCCGACGAGGTCCATGACCTCCCGCGCCCGTTCGCGGCGTTCGCGGCGCGACGTCCCCACCAGCCCGAACGCGACGTTCTGCTGGACGTCGAGGTGCGGAAACAGCGCGTAATCCTGGAACACGAAGCCGATCCGGCGGGCCTCGGGCGGCGTGAAGGTCGTCTCGCTCGACACCGTCCGGCCGGCCACCGCGATGCGGCCGGCGTCCGGCGCTTCGAAGCCGGCGACCAGCCGCAGCAACGTCGTCTTGCCGCACCCGGAGGGACCGAGCAGCGCGACGGTCTCGCCCGGTGCAATCCGCAACGACAGGTCGTCGACCGCGGGGTGGTTCGGATCCTGAAAACTCTTCGTCACCCCCTGGATCGCCAGGGCGTCGGGCCGCTCGCTCGCGTCGCTCACCGGGAAATCCTCGCATCCCGACCGCCGTCGTGCGCCCCTCCGGGCGACCGAGGGGGGGCGAGGTCGCTCACGACGGCGTCGGCGATGCGGGCCGCGCCGCCGGGGGCCCCCATGCGTTCGCGCCCCACCGCGCCCCGCCGCGCCCGCTCGCGCGGGTCGTGGGCGAGGGCGGCGACCGCCGCCGCGATGGCGGCCGGTGCGGACGGCACCACCTCGAGCGCGTCGCCCAACAGCCGTCGCTGCTTCGCGAGGAAGCTCGCGGGGTAGCGCGCATCGGTCGCGAACGCCACGACGGGCCGGCCCCGCCCGGCGGCCTGCTCCTGCGCGGTGCCGGACGTCCCCAGCGCCAGGTCGGCCCAGGCGAGGACCGACGCGAAGCGACCGCGGACGAGGGGGACCGCCACGTCGCCTCGCCGCCACACGACCCGGTCGTCGCCGCGAACGTCGACCGACCAGCCGGTCGGCGGGGCCGGGAAGGGGCCGGCCGCCCACGCCACCGCGCCGTGGACGTCGGGGAGGCGCACGAGCGCCTCCACCATCCGCGCGAGTGCGTCGGGGGCCTGCCCCCGCGTACCGGGCAGCAACGCGACCCGCGCGACGGGCGCGTCGGTCGCGTCACCGGCTACGTCGAGGTCGGGGTCGGGCGCGACGTCGAGGCCGTCCATCATGGGGTTCCCGAGGGCGCGTGCCGGCAGCCCCGCCGCTCGGAGGCGCACCTCGCTGGCCGCGTCCCGGGGGTGCACCGCGGCGTACGCGCGCGCCAGGAGCGCGCGCTCGAGGCCGGTGAAGCGGTCGCGGAACGCCCGCACGCCGAGACGCGCGCCGCCCGCCTCGGTGTAGGCCGAGACGAGGGTCTGGACGGCGTGGCGTCGCGCGGCGCGCGGGAGCGCGCCCAACCCGGCCGCCCACACGTCCCCGACCGCGACGACGCGGTCGACCGCGAGGCCGCGCAGGACCCGCATCTGATGCAGGGAGGTCGAGACGAGCCCCGCGCGCAGGTCGCGCGCGAGGAGGCTGGGGTGCTCGAACGTGAAGCCGCCGCTGGGGACCCGGAGGGCCGGCCCGAGCCGGCGGACGTCGAGGCCGTCGTAGGCGGCGCCGTCCCCGACCGTCGCGAAGGCGTGCAGGGTCGCGTCGGGCCGCACCGCGTGCACCGCGGCGGCGATCCGCGCCGCCACGACGTCCTCCCCGTGCCCGTTGGACACGAACAGGATCGAGGGAGACGGTCCGCAGCCGGGCGGGACGTCGGCACCGGGCGGTGGGGCGGGCGACGGCACGCGGTCGAGTGTACCGGGGCCCCGGGCCCCGGGCGCGCCCACCCCGTGGGGGCGGCTCAGACGGAGTGGCAGGGGTCGAGGCGGAGGGCCGCCATCCAGGTGACGCGCCCCCCATCGGGACTCTCGAAGTGCCGCACCTCGGGCGGCGCGAAGGCGCCGGACGCCGCGAAGAAGAGGCGCACCAGGCGCTCGTGGGCGGCGTCGTCGGAGGCGCGCCACGCGAGGACCGCCTTGGCGTCGTAGAACCGTTCGGTGTAGGCGACGGCGAAACGCCCGCCGGGCCGCACCAGTCGGGCGACCTCCTCGAACGTCGCGAGGGGACGCGTCATGTAGTGCACCGCCGCGGTGCACGTCACGGCGTCGAAGGCGGCGTCGCGGAACGGCAGCGTCGGGTGTTCGTTCAGGTCGTGCACGACCGCCTCGTGCACGTGCGGGTTCTCCGCCAGCTCGTCGGCGTTCAGGCCCAACCCCGTCACGTGGGCGTCGTCGCGGTTCAGGTGCGTCGCGACGCCCGCCATCAGGTCCAGGAGGTGGTCGCCGGGACGAAGCAGCGTCGCGTTGGCGTCGGCCACGAACCCGCGTCCCGCCGCATCGAAGTGCGACTCGTAGCGGGGCGCGTCGTAGAAGAGGGCGTCGGGGCGTTCGTCGAGGCGACGGAAGAACTCGGGGCGCAGGTCCTGCATCCCCCCGAGTAGAGCGCGGATGGGGGGACGCCCGTTAGGGCCCATCTCACGATTCCGGGGCGTCGG
>JAVLCF010000018.1:20580-26350 GCA_031581195.1 Trueperaceae bacterium
CGTCGGGGTCGCGCGGCTCGGGGGTGAGGACCGGCCCGACGCCCCACCCGAGCTTCTCCCGCATGACGCCGTACGGCCCCAGCGCGCCGCTGCCGAGCAGCGTCACGCCGCCCGGGGCGGCCTCGACGACGACGCGGTCGCCGGGCGCCAGGTCGATGCGTTCCTGCCCGTCGACGAGGAGCGCGACCTCGTCGACGCGGCCGCCGACCGCGAACGCGAGGTGCGACGACGCTCCGACCACGATCGCGCGGTGGGTGAGGCCGTGGGGGGCGATGGGCGTCAGGACGAAGGCGCGAAGGTCGCGCGCGAGGATGGGCCCCCCGAGCGACAACGAGTAGGCGGTCGACCCGACCGGCGTCGCCACGACCAATCCGTCGGCGCGGTAGGCGATGGCGTGCTCGTCGTCGATCCACGTGTCGATCTGCAGGACCCGCGTCATGACGCCCTGGGAGACCGCGACGTCGTTCATCGCGACGTGCGGCGGACCGCCGTTCACGCGGGCCTGCAGAAGCATCACCTCGTCGCGCCGCCAGGCGGTCGGCGCCTCGCCGTCCAGGTAGCGGCGGAACGCGGCGGGGTCGAAGCCGGCGAGGAACCCGAGCTTCCCGACGTTCACGCCGAGCACCGGAACGTCGCGCCCGCGAAGGCGTCGCGCGACGTCCAGGAGGGTGCCGTCCCCCCCGACCGACACGACGAGGTCGACGCCCCCGAGCGCCTCCCAGGCGGCGGGGGCGTCGCCACCGAGGACGACGTCCACCCCGAGGCGTTCGAACCCCTCGGCGAACTCGCGGGCGAGCGCGCCGGCGGCGGGCTTGTGCACGCTGGCGTGCACCACGACGCGGCGCAGGTCCCGCGCGAGGGGGATCGGGCGGGGGGCGCTCACGGGCGCCCGACGACCTCGAGGGCGCGGGCGACGACGGCGTCGAGGTCGAGGTCGCTGGTGTCGATCGTGACGGCGTCCTCCGCCGGTCCGGTCTGCCGGACGTCGCCCGCGTCGCGCTTGCGGATCGCGTCGGCGACGGCGGCAAGGTCGGCGGCGCGCTCCCCGACGCGGCGGGCGGCGCGGACCTCGGGGCGGGCGGTCAGGAAGAGCTTCGCGCGGGCGTCGGGGAACACGTCGCGGCCCATGTCGCGACCGTCGACGACGAACGGCCCCTCGATCTCCCGGAGCCGGGCGTTCGTCCAGGCGCGCACCTCCGGGTGCGCCGCGACGGTGGACACGGCCGCATCCACGGCGTCGCTGTGCAGCGCGTCGGTGACGTCCGCGCCATCGATGATCACGCGGTTGTCGCCGGGGGCGGCGTGCAACGCCACGTCGTGCGCCGCGAGGCGCGCCAGGACCGCGTCGGCGTCGGTCGCGTCGACGCCGTCGCGCGCCAGCCAGGCGGCGGCGCGGTAGAGCAGGCCGCTGGAGACGAAGGGGACGCCGAGGTGCTCCGCGAGGCGGGTGGCGACGCTCGATTTGCCGCTCGCGGCGGGACCGTCGACGGTGACGACGCTCGACACGTCCGCCATCATAGCGCCGGGCGGTAGAGCGTCGCCCAATCCTCGAAAAAGCCGGGGTAGGTCTTGCCGACGACGCCCGGGTCGCGCAACGCGACGTCCGGGAGGCGGAGCCCGGCGACGGCGAACGCCATCGCCATGCGGTGGTCGCCGTACGTGCGGATCTCCACGGGGGCGAGCAGTTGCCCCTCCTCGAGCGGATGCACCGTCAGGGCGTCGTCCTCCTCCTGCACGCGCGCACCGAGGCGCGCGAGCTCGCGGGAGGTGGCGTCGAGGCGGTCGGTTTCCTTGATCCGGAGGTTCCAGACGTTCTCGATCCGCACCGGCCCATCGGCGAACAACCCCACGACGGCCAGCGTCTGCGCTTGGTCGGGCATGTCGCCGAGATCGAAGGTGCCGCCCTGCAGCCGCCCTGCGGGCGGCCCCTGCACGCTCACGCCGGAGGGGGCCTGCTCGACGCGGCACCCCATCGCCTCGAGCACCTCCAGGAGGCGGCGGTCGCCCTGCAGGCCCTTCGGGGCGAAGCCGGGCGTCCGCACGCGGCCGCCGGTGACGGCGGCTGCCGCCCAGAAGTAGCCGGCCGCCATGGCGTCCGGCTCGATGCGGTAGGTACGTGGCTGGTACGTCGCCGGCTCGACGGCGAAGCGGGCGTAGCCGTCGCGCTCGACGCGCACGCCGAACGCCGCCATCACGGCGAGCGTCATGTCGACGAACGGGCGGCTGGCCAGGTCGCCGTCGACCTCGATCTCGAGGGGTCCGTCGGCGGCGGGGGCGGCCATCAACAGGGCCGACAGGAACTGCGAGGAGCGCTCGCCGCGGACGCGGACCCGCCCGCCGGGGAGGCCGTCGGCGTCGATGCGGACCGGCGGACAGCCGGTCCCGCGCACGTCGCGCGCATCGACGCCGAGCTGCCGGAGGGCGTCGAGCAGGTCGCCGATCGGGCGTTCCCGCATGCGGTCGGTCCCATCGAGCGTGTAGACGCCGTGCCCGAGGGCGACGAGGGCGGCGAGGAAGCGGATGGCGGTCCCCGACAGGCGCAGGTCGAGGTCGGCGCGGTCGCTGGGCACGCGCCCCCCTTGGCCGTGCACGCGGAGCTTCGTCCCGTCCGACTCGACGTCGATGCCGAGCGTCCGCAGGGCGCGCTCCATCACGTCGCGGTCCTCGGCGACGAGGGCGCCCTCGAGGTCGCTGACGCCGTCGGCGAGGGCGGCGACGGCCAGCGCGCGGTTGGTGATGGACTTCGAGCCGGGGACCGTGACGCGGGCGTCGACCGGCCCGCTGACGCGGAGGGGGAGCGGATCGAGGAGGCCGGGCACGCCGCGGAGGATAGCACCGGCTCGCGCCCCGGCCGGGCGCAGCCCGGACCACGTCGCGTCGGCCGTCGGGCGGCTACGCTGGACGGCATGAGCGTTCCGAGTTCGCTGCAACACGTGATCGATCAGTTCGCGGGGGCGCCGTCCAGTTTGCGTCTGCCGCTGTTGCTGGAGTACGCGCAGAACCTCCCGCCCCTGCCCGACGCCCTCGCGGGGGCGGAGGACCGCTTCGAGAAGGTCGAGGAGTGCCAGACGCCGTTGTTCCTCGCCAGCGAGGTGGCGGACGGTGCGGTGCGCGTCTGGTTCGACGCCCCCGAGGAGGCGCCGACCACCCGCGGGTTCGCGTCGATCCTCGCCGCCGGCCTCGACGGGCGCACGGTGGACGAGGTGCTGGCGGTCCCGACCGACGTCGCCGGCCGGTTGGGCCTCACCGACCTGATCAGTCCCCTCCGCCTGCGCGGCATGGAGGGGATGCTGCGGCGCCTGCAGCGGCAGGTGCGCGACGCGCAGGCCGCCTGAGGGGCGCGGGCGCACCCCCGCCGCGTGGAGGGTGACAGGCGCCGCGGCGGCCTGCTACACTCCGGTGCTCGCCGCGCGCCGCGCGGCCCGATCCCACCCCCGTCCCGGCCCGCCCGGGCGACCGGCCGGTCCCGGCCCGCGAGGAGAGGCATGAAGAAGGACATTCACCCCAAGATGGTGCCCGCGAAGGTGATCTGTGACGGCGAGGTCGTGCTGGAGACGTACAGCACCAAGCCGGAGATCCACGTCGACGTGTGGTCCGGCAACCACCCGTTCTTCACCGGCCAGCAGCGCTTCATCGACACCGAAGGGCGCGTCGAGAAGTTCCAGAAGCGCTTCGGCAGCAGCTACCGCAAGTAACCCGGTCCGGCGCTCCGCGCGCCTCCGCACCGGTCGTCGGCCGCCCGCCCCGCGGGCGGCCTTCGTCGTGGGGACCTCCGCGGCGACCGGGGGCGGGCGCCCCCCGGGGACCGCGTCAGCCGAGCGCGGCGCGCACGCGCGTCCCCTCCCCCGGGGCGCTCGTCATGGTGAACGTGCCGCCGCGGGCCTCGACGCGCTCGCGCATCTGCCGGAGGCCCAACCCCCCGGCGCTCGTGACGCGATCCTGGACCGCGTCGACGTCGAAGCCCGCGCCGTCGTCGACCACGTCGACGAACGTCCGTCCCGCCTCGTCGCGCCCGAGGCGGACCGTCACCGCGCGGGCGCCGGCGTGCTTGGCGACGTTGTGCATCGCCTCCTGGAAGATCCGGAACAGGATCGCCTCGGCGCGGACGTCGACCTCGCCGACGTCCTGGATCTCCACCTCCACCTGCACGCCGTTCTGCGGGCCGAAGTCGTCGGCGTAACGCCGGACGGTGTCGACGAACCCGTGGCGCTCGAGGTCGACGGGACGCAACGCGAAGATGCTGCGGCGGAGTTCGGCGATGGCGTCGCGGACCGTGGTCTTGGCGAGGCCGAGCTCCTCGCGGGCGCGGTCCGCGTCGCGCTCCAGGAGACGGGTGGCGAGGTCGACCTTCAGGGCGGCGAAGGCCAACGATTGCGCGACGCCGTCGTGGATCTCGCGGGCGATGCGGGAGCGCTCCTCGCCGATGGCGACCTCCTCGCTGGCGAGGTAGGCGCGGGCGTTGCGGACGGCGGTCGCGACCTGGCCGGCGAGCAACGCCAGGAACGGCAGTTGCGCCTCCCCGACGGCGCCGGGCCGGTCGTGCACCAACACCAGCGCGCCGAGGGTGTCGTCGTCGGTGGTCATCGGCAGGACGACCGCGCAGGCGGCGTCGGCGAGGAGGCCGCCCCCCTCGGCGCGGAGCTCGTCGCCGATGACGCCGATGAGGTGCGGCGTGCCCGACGCCGCGAGGCGCGCGAGGCGGTCCTCGCCGCTGCGCAGCGGCGCGAGGGGCCGGTCGGGCCGCACGACCTTGGGGTGCAGCAGCGGCCCGTCGTCGGCGAGGAACACCGCGCCGGCGGTCGCGTCGACGCGCTGCATCGTGCGCTCGAGGAGCCGGCCCAGGAGGTTGTCGAGGTTGCCTTCGGCGCGGACGCTGCGGTCGACCTCGAAGAGCGTCAGGAGGTCGCGCATGCGGCCGCGGGTCGCTTCGAGGGCGGAGGCGAACTCGCCGGCCAGGATGAAGAAGGCGTCCCGGGCGGTCGCTTCGGGCGGCGCGTCGAAGACGGCGTGGACGCTGCCTTCGATCGTCCCGGCGATGCGAACGGGGGCCGACAGGACGTGCAGGGGAACGCCGTCGACCGCCTCCACCTCGTCGGGGAGGCCGCCGCCGCGGATGCGGGCGTCGCGCGCCCGGATCCGGTCGCGGACCGCGGCGTCGAGGCCCTCCTCCGCGGTGAGGTCGGGGTCGCTCGCCCCGAGCACCAGCGCGCTGCCGCGCGCGCCCGTCGCCTTGCGGAGTCCGGTGACGCCCGCCCGGATCGCCTCCTCGACGTCGGCGGCGAGCGCGAAGCGTTCGGTGACGGCGTGGATCGAGGCGAGCAGGTCGTGGCTCTGTTGCAGCTCGAGGTACGTCGCGCCGAGCTCCGCTTGCGCGCGTTCGCGCCCCTTCACCTCCCCGAGGATCCACGACAGGGTGATGACCGTGGCGAGCGGCCCGAAGACGGCGTAGAACCCGAGGCGGACCCAGGGGTTCGGCCCGGGCCCGAGTTGCGGCAGCAACCCCAACTCGAACAGCAGGACGATGCCGATGATCGCGAGGGGGAGCCAGACGCGGGCGCGTTGGACTTCGGCGGCGAGGCGTCGGCGGGCCGACGCGTCGCGCTCCGCGGCGGCGGCGAGGCCGAAGCGGCGTCCGGTGGCGCGCGTTCCCTTCGGAGCGTCCATCGCGCGTCAGCGTACCGCCTCCGGCGCGCCCCGGGGCGCCCCCGGACGGCGGGCGGACCCGCGCGGCGGGCGCGAGCCGGTAGACTCGGCGTTCGTGAGCGACGCC
>JAVLCF010000019.1 GCA_031581195.1 Trueperaceae bacterium
CGCGGACACCCCGCTCGCGCACCCGCCGGTGGCGCGGTAGCATCCGCGCATGGCGCGCAGTTGGTTGATGAAGAGCGAACCGTACGTCTACAGCTACGACGACCTCGAGGCGGAGGGCCGCACCCTCTGGGACGGCATCCGCAACTACCAGGCGCGGAACTTCATGCGCGACGAGATGCGGATCGGCGACCGGGTGCTGTACTACCACTCGAACGTCCAACCGCCCGGCGTCGCCGGCCTCGCGGAGGTCGCCAGCGAGCCGTACCCCGACCCGACGCAGTTCGACGAGGCCAGCCCCTACTTCGACGCCAAGAGCACCCGCGACGCCCCGCGCTGGATGCTGGTCGACGTCACGCCCGTCCGGAAGTTGCCGCGCCTCGTGACGCTCGCGGAGATGCGCGAGGAGGCGGCGCTCGCCGACCTGCCGCTGCTGCGTCGCGGCAACCGCCTGAGCATCATGCCGGTCGCCGACGCCGAAGTCGACGTCATCCTGGCGATGGCCGAACGCCCCGCCCCCGACGGCGACGACGGCGCCTGAAGCCCCCCGACCTCCGCCCCCCGCGCCCGCCCGGGGGGCCGCCGCAACCCCGTGCGTGACGCGACGTGCGGCCGGAACGCCCCCCGGTCTGGTAGGTTTTCGGGCATGAGCGAACGCCGGACCCGGATCCTGGCCTTGGTCGCCGAGGCGTACATCGAGCGCGCCACGCCGGTCCCGTCCTCCTGGATCGCCGACCGGCTCGGCGTGTCCGGAGCGACCGTCCGCAGCGAGTTCGCGGCGCTCGAGGAGGCCGGCCTCCTGGCGCAACCGCACACCTCCGCCGGCCGCCTCCCCACCGCGGAGGGCTTCCGCCGCTACGCCGGCGCGCTGTTGCCCCCCCGGCCGCTCGCGCCGTCCCTCCGCCAGCGACTCGCGGCGCACCTCGCGGCGCTGCACGGGCGGGCGCTGCTGGACGGCGTCGCCGCCACCGCCTCGGACCTGGCGGGCTACGCCGTCGTCCTGGAGCTCCCCGCCGACCCGGACGTCCGCGCCCTCGAGGTGCACCTCAGTCCGCTGTCCAGCGGCCGGCTGTTGGCGGTCGCCGTCCTCGAGAACGGCCTGACGCGCGACGCGCTCGTCCCGATCGACCCCGCCCCGTCGACCGACGTGCTCGACGAAACCGAACGCCTGGTGCGCGACCTGGCGCTGCCGCTGCCGGCGATGCCCGACGCCCTCCGCGCCCGCGCCCGCAGCGTCGGGGACGGCATCCGCCGGACGCTGGACGCGTTGGCGGACGCGTGGCCCACCCTGCACGAGACCGAGATCGTGTCGCGCGGCCTCTCGCGCCTGTTCGACGAACCCGAATCCGCCGACCCCGGCTTCCTGCGGCGCGCCACGCGGCGCCTCGAGCGCGGCGGGCGGGACGCGCCCGAGGGGGCGTCCGACGACGCCGGTCCCCTCGCGCTGGGCTACGACGAGGACGTCGCCCTCGTCCATACCGACGTGCCCCTCCACCACGGCCCCGGACGCCTGACCCTCGTCGGGCCGGCCCGCATGCGCTACGCCGAAGCGTTCAGCGCGGCGCAGGGCGTCCGCCGCGCGCTGCACGCCGCCGCGGAGGCGGCGTGAGCGCCGCCACCCCCCCGGCCGACGCGGGCGCGACGCCCGACGTCGCGGTGGAGGTGCGCTTCTTCGCGCAACTCCGGACCGCGACCGGCGTCGGCGACACCCGCGTCACGCTCCCCGCCGGCGCGACCGTCCGGCAGCTCGCCGACCACCTCGAAGCGACGTACGACGGCCTCCGCCTCACCGGCAGCATGTGCGCCGTCGACGAGGCCTACGCGGCCCCCGACACGCCGCTCGAGGGCGGCGAGACCGTCGCCTTCCTCCCGCCCGTCTCCGGCGGCTGAGCCGCCGCACGGCCCCGCGCCCGCCGGGGCGGGCGCGTCCGTCACCGCCGGCCCCCGCCGCGCGTGACACCGTGAAGGTCGGACCCGCCGCGCCCGCGGCGCGCGAGGAGGAACGATGCCCCCCACCCATCCCCCGTCCCGCCGTGCCACGCGCGCACGCCCCACGCGCGCACGCCCCACGACCGCCCGGGCCGCGGGCGCGCTCCGCGCCACGCTTGCCGTCGTCCTGAGCGCGGCGCTCGCCGGGCCGGTCGCCGCCCAACCGGCGACCGACGCCCCGACGGACCCCGCGACCGACGCCGTCGTCCTGCGCTACGACCGCACGCGCGAAGCGCTGGACGACGCGCTCGCCGCGACGCCGGGCGACCCGGACGCCGCCACCACCGCCCTCGAGCGCGCCCGGACGGCGCTCGGGACCCTCGCGATCGACGCCGACGCGCCCCTGCTCGCGTCCGCCGACGCCGTCACCGGCGCCGCGACCGCCGCCGCCGACGCGGGGAACGCCGCCGACCTGGCGGTGCACGTCGCGGCGCTGCGCGGCGCCGCCGGCCGCCTCCTCTACGAATCCGGGCTCGCCGCCCGCGTGCGCGGCGACGCCGGCGCCGCCGACGCCCGCCTCCGCACCGTCCTCCGCGACGTCGGGCTCGACGCCGACGCGGTCCTCCCCGCCGACGACGCGTCGGTCCGGACGGTGCGGCGCGCGGTGGAGGCCGCCCTCGCCGACGACCTCGCGGCCCGCCTGTCGGCGTGGCCGCCCGCCGGCGGGGTCGCCGACGCCTACCGCGTCCTCGCCGAAACGTACGGCGCGTCGCTCCTGCTGCACGACGCCCCCGACCTGCCCCGCGACCCGACCGACGCCTTCCTCGAGGCCGCCGAAGCCTGGGTCGGCGGCGACGCGGACCGCGCCCGCGCCCGCACCCGCGACCTGGCGGACGCCTTCACCACCCTCGCCACCGCCGCCCGCACCGACGCGCCGCCGGAAGGTGCGGCGGCCCCCACCGACGCGGCGTCCCCCGCCGCCCCGAGCGAAGCCGTCGCCACGAGCCTGGCGCGCTACGGCCTCCCCGACGACGAACGCGCGCGCCTGGCGATGCACGTCCGCGAGCGCGGCGCGGACTCCGTCGACGCCCTCGCCGACGGCGTCGCGACCGCCCTCGCGCGGGCGCACGGCGCCTGGCGGGCCGGCGACGTCGAGGGCGGCCGCACCCACCTCCGGACCGCTGCCGCCCGGTACGACCGGGACCTCGGCCCGGTCGTGGTCGCCGCCCGCCCCGCCCTCGACGCGTCGCTCCGCGCCGCGTTCGACCGCGCCGCCCGCACGCCGGCCCCCCGCCCCGCCGACGCCGCCGACCTCGCCTACGCCGTCGCGACCCTCCCGGACCGCCTGGCCGGCGCCCCCGCCGCGCCGCTGCCCGCGGTCCGCACCACCGCCCAAACCACCCTCGCCGGGACCGCACGGCCGGCGGTCGAGGTGGGGCTCGGCGTGCTGGCGCTCCTGGCGGTCGTCGCCCCCCTCGCCGCGCGCGGCGCGCGCGGGCGCGGCGCGCTGGCGGTGGGTCTGGCCTTCTGGCTGGCGCCCGTCGTCCTGCGCGGCGTGGCGGCGGGCCTCGCCTGGCTCGCGCCCGACGTCGCGCGCGACGTCGCGCCCTGGTTGGCGCCGTTCGATCCCGCCCACCACGACGCCGGCCTGATCGCCTACGCCGTCCTCGCGTTGCTCGGGACGGTCCTCGTGGCGCGCGGCGTCGCCGCGAACGGCGGCCGCCGCGGCCCCGTCGTTCGGGAGACCCGCGCGTCGTGAACGGAGTGCGGGTCCTGCCCGACGTGGCCGCCACCCGCACCTTCGCCGGGGAGGTCGCCGCCCGCCTCCCGGCGGGCGCCCTCCTGCTCCTGGACGGGCCGCTGGGGGCGGGCAAGACGACGTTCGTGGCCGCCCTCGTCGAGGCGCTCGGCGGCCCGGACCGCGCCGCCAGCCCGACGTACACGCTCGTGCACGAGTACCCGACGCCGGACGGCGTCGTCGTGCACGTCGACGCCTACCGCCTCGACGGCGCGGCGGCGCTGAACGAGCTCGGCCTGGACGCGTACCTCGACCGCGCCCGACTGGTCGCGGTCGAGTGGGGCGGCGTCCTGGCCGACGCCTACCCCGAGGCGTGGCGCCTCACCCTCGCGCGCCCGGGCGGCGCCGACGCCGCCCGGCACGCCACCCTGACCGCCCCCGCCGGGTAGCCTCGGCGGCGTGCGCCTCCACCTCGGCCTCGACACGTCCGGCCCCCACCTCGCCGTCGCCCTCGCGGACGCCGACGGCACCCCCGTCGCGCGACGGAGCGACGACGTGGGGCGCGCTCACGCCCGACGGATCGTCCCGACCCTCGAGGCGCTCCTCGCCGACGTCGGGGCGGCGCGCAGCGACCTGGTCGCCGTCACGGTCGGCGTCGGGCCGGGGTCGTACACCGGCCTCCGCGTGGGGGTCGCCACCGCCCGCGGGCTGGCGCTCGGGCTCGGCGTGCCGCTGGGCGGCGCGAGCTCGCTCGCGCCGGTCGCGTGGGCGGCGTTGGCGCCCGGCGAGATCGGCGTCGTCGTGCGCGACGCCCGCCGCGGCCAGGTGTACGCCGCCACGTACGCACGCACCGGCGACGCCCTGATCGAGCGCGCGCCGGCCGCCAAACGCCCCCGCGACGCGGTCGCGGCCGAGCACGCGGACGCCCGCTGGCTCGAGGACGTCGCGCCCGACGCGACGTGGCTGGCGACCCGCCCGCCGGGCGGCGCGCCCCCCGACCCCGCCTACCTCTGACGCCGCCGCGGCCGGGCGGCGCCGTGCGGTAGACTCCCGGGACGCTCGGTCGCGCGCGCAGCGGCGTCCGACCCGAGCCCCCACCCTTCGCGCCGCACGCCCGTGCGGCGGTTTGGAGCGCAGATGTTCAGACCCTGGCAAGAGATCGGCGTCGACCTCGGGACCGCCACCGTCCTGATCTACGTCAAGGGGCAGGGCATCCTGCTGCGCGAACCCTCGGTGATCGCGATGGTGCGCGACACCGGCGAGGTGAAGGCGGTCGGCGACGACGCGTACGCCATGCTGGGCCGCACCCCCGGCAACATCACCGCGGAACGCCCCATGCGCGACGGCGTGATCGCCGACTACGACCTCACCGAGAAGATGCTGCAGGCGTTCGTCCGCAAGGTCGTGACCGGCCCGGGCCGGTTCTACCGGCCGCACGTGATGGTGTGCGTCCCGTCCGGCGTCACCGAGGTCGAACGGCGCGCGGTGCTGCAAGCCACCCGCGAGGTCGGCGCCCGCAAGGCGTTTTTGATCGAGGAGCCGCTCGCCGCGGCGATCGGGGCGGGCGTCGAGATCGCGGAACCGAGCGGCTCGATGATCGTCGACATCGGGGGCGGAACGACCGACGTCGCCGTCATCAGCCTCGGGGGGATCGTCGTCAGCGAATCGTTGCGCGTCGCCGGCAACGAGTTCGACGCGGCGATCACGAAGTACGTGCGGCACAAGGAAAACCTCCTGATCGGCGACCGGACGGCGGAGGAGATCAAGCGGACGTTGGGGTCCGCGATGCTGATCGAGGGCGAACCGGACGACACCCTCGAGGTGCGCGGGCGCGACCTGGTCAACGGCCTCCCCAAGACCGTCACGGTCCGTTCGTCCGACACCGTCGAGGCGCTGGAGGAACCGATCCAGAAGATCGCCGACGGCGTCCGGCAGGTGCTCGAGGCCTCCCCCCCGGAGCTCGTGAGCGACGTCATCGACCGCGGCATCATCATGACGGGGGGCGGCTCGTTGTTGCGGAACTTCGACGAGTTGCTGCGCCGCACGACCGGCATCCCGGTCGTCGTCGCGGAGAACGCGACCGACGCCGTCGCGCTCGGAACCGGACGCGCGCTGGACATGGTGCACGTCCTCGAGGACGCCCTCATCTCCGACAACTTCCTCCGGCGCTGAGGGCCCCGGTGCGGACCGCTCGCGGACCCGCTCGGCGCGCTCGTGCGGCCGCATGCGCGCTGCTCTGCGCCGCGGCCGGGCTCGTCCCCGCCGTCGCGCAGGGGACCGGCGACCTGCCGCTCGCCGACGTCGCCCCCGGCCTCGAGGGGTACGCCCTGACCGAGGGGGCGGACGGCGTGCGCCGCATGGACGTCCGCGTCGTCGCGGTGCAGGCCCCCGACGGGCCCGGCTTCCCGCTCCTCCTGGTGCGGGTCGGCGGCGCGTTCGTCGAGGCGGTCGGCGGGGTCGCGGCCGGCATGAGCGGCAGTCCCGTGTACCTCGAGGTGGACGGCGAGGCGCGCCTCGCCGGCGCCATCGGCTACGCCTTCCCCGACACCGACCACCGCCTCGCCCTCGTGACCCCCATCGCCGAGATGCGCGCCCTGTCGGACGGCGCGCCCGACGACGCCGCCTCCGCCTCCGCACCGGCCCGCCTCGCGACGCCCGTCCTCGTGCAGGGCGCCTCCCCCCGCGCCGTCGCGCACCTCCGCCCGGCGTTCGCGCGGGCCGGGCTCGACGTGATGGCCGGGACGCCCGCCGGGGCGCCCGGTGCCGCCCCACGGCGGCTGCAGGACGACGGAACCGGGGCCTCCCCGCGCGACGCGGCGCCCGCCCCCCTCGCCCCGGGCGACGCGGTGGGCGTCGCGCTGGCCCACGGCGACCTCACGATCGCCGCGCTCGGGACCGTCACCGACGTGCAGGGGGACGACCTGCTGCTGCTGGGGCACCCGCTGCTGCGCAGCGGCCCGACCGACCTGACGGTCGTGCCCGCCGACGTGACCGCCATCGTGCCGAGCCGCACGCTGCCGTACAAGCTCGCCAACCTCGCGCCCACCCCCGCCGCGCGCGCGGTGCGCGACGGCGCGGCCGGCCTCCTCGCGCGGGCCTCGACGGCGCCCGCCGGCATCCCCACGTCGGTGCGCGTCGACACCCCCGCGGGTGCGACGACACTGCGCACGCACGTCCCCGCGCACCCCGACCTGGCGCCGGCCGTCGTGGCGGCGGTCGTGCAGATGGCGGTCGACGGCGTCCGCGACCGCGTCGCGGGCGGCAGCGCCGACCTCGCGTGGGAGATCGCCTTCGAGGACGGCGACCCGGTCCGGTTCGTCGAGCAACGTCGCGACGATGCCGACCTCGGGACCGCCGTCGCGCAGCTCGCCGCCGCGCCCGTCGACCTGCTGCTCGACAACCCGTTCCGCGCGCCGACCCTCGCGCGCCTCTCGTTGGTCGTCACCACCCACCCGGAACCGCGCGACGTCGAGGTCGTCGAGGTGGCGCTCGAGCGCCCCTCCGCCCCCCCGGGCGGCGCCGTCCCCGCGTTCGTGCGGCTGCAACCGTGGCGGAGCGACGCCGACGTCCGGACCCTCTCCGTTCCCCTCCCCGACGACGTCGAGCCGGGCCCGCTGGAGCTGACGATCCGCGGGGCGTCGGTGCCCGACCCGCGCCGCGACGACCGACCCGACGCGCCCCGCGACCCCCTCCGCCAAGCGATCAGCGACCTCCCCCCGATCCTCTCCTGGGCGGAACTGCTCGCTGCCCTCGAGAACCGCCCGCAGGCGCGGGAGGTCGTCGTCGAGATCCCCGGCCCCGACCGCCCCCGCCGCCTCGCCCGCTTCGCGACCGACGGCGTCGCGACCGGCGTGCGGCACGTCACCGTCCAGGTGACGTCGCCCACCGACGCGGCGTCCGCGACCGACGCGGACCCGACCGAGGAGGCGACCCCGTGAGGGACCCCGTCCCCACCGACGTCCTCGCCCAGGCGCTCGGCGCGACGCTCGAGGGCGACGTCCGGACCGCGGTCGGCCTCGCGCCGGCCGGCGCGCCGGAGGCCGGCCGCATCGTCGTCTGCAGCGACGAGGGCGCCCTCGCCGCGACCCTCGCGGCGGACGGCGCGACGGCGCTCGCCGCCGTCGTCGTCGACGCCACGACGACCGTTCCCGCCGGCGCCCCGCCGGTCCTCCGCCACCCCGACCCCCGGCGGGCCCTGGCGCACCTCACGCGCCGCTTCGACGCGACCCCCGCCCCGCCGCCGGGGGTCGACGCCGCCGCGCACGTCTCGCCCGACGCGGTCCTGGAGGGCGGCGTCTCGGTCGGGCCGGGCGCCGTGATCGGCGCCGGCGCGCACGTCGGCGCCGGCGCGCGGATCGGGGCGCACGCCGTCGTCGCGGCCGACTGCCACGTCGGGCCGGACGCGGTCCTGCACCCCCACGCCGTGCTGTACCCCGCCACCCGCGTCGGGGCGCGCACCGTGCTGCACGCCGGCGCGGTGCTGGGGGCCGACGGCTTCGGGTACGCCGCCGGCCCCGAAGGCCCGGAGAAGATCCACCACCTGGGGTGGGTCGACGTCGGCGACGACGTGGAGATCGGGGCGGGCACCTGCATCGACCGGGGGACGCTCGGCGCGACCCGGGTCGGCGACGCCAGCAAGATCGACAACCTCTGCCAGATCGGGCACAACGTCCAGATCGGTCGGGGCTGCCTCGTCGCCGGCACGTGCGCGATCGGCGGCAGTTGCGTGCTCGGGGACGGCGTCGTGCTGGGCGGCGGCGTGGGGATCCGCGACCACGTTCGGATCGGGGACGGCGCCCAGGTCGCCGCCCGCGCCGGCGTCTCCAAGGACGTCCCCGCCGGCGAGGCGTGGGGCGGGACGCCGGCCGTCCCGATGCGGGCGTGGGCGCGGGAGCGCTACCTGATCGGCAACCTCGAGGCGATCTGGCGCTTCGTGCGCGCCGCCCGCCGGTCGGACGACGGCGCATGAACGACGCCGCGACCCTGTCCGGCGTCGGCGTGCACGGCGGCCACCCCGCCACCGTGCACCTGCACCGCCGTCCCGGCCCCGTCGCCTTCGCGGTCGGGGGCGTCACGATCCCCGCGACCCTCGCCGCCGTCGCCGACGCCCGCGCCCGGACGGTGCTGGCGACCGACGGGGTGCGCGTCGCGACGGTCGAGCACCTCCTCGCCGCGCTGCACGTCGCGGGCATCTGGTCGGACCTGCTCGTCGAGGTCGACGGTCCCGAACTCCCGATCCTCGACGGGTCCGCCGGCCCGTGGCGCGACGCGCTCGCCGACCTCGCGGCCCGCGCGCCGTTCCCGCCGCCCCCCACCCCGCTCGCGCCGCCGGAGGGCGGCGTGCGCGCGGCGGACGGCGGCGGGCACGCCGACCTCGCGTCCGGCGCGACGCACCTCGACGTGCGCATCCACTTCGACCACCCCGCCGTCGGGACGCAGGCGTGGGCGGGCGGCCCGGCGGCGTGGGGGGACCTGCTGGACGCCCGCACGTTCGGCTTCACCGCCGACGCCGACGCGCTCCGCGCCGCCGGCCTCGCCGCCGGCGCGTCGGAGGCGAATGCTATTCTCTTCGGCGACGATGCCGCGCCGGCCCTCCGCCGTCCCGACGAACCCGTCCGCCACAAGGCGCTGGACGCGCTCGGGGACCTCTACCTGCTCGGCCGGCCGTTCGCCGGCCGCCTTCGCGTGACGCGCGGCGGGCACGCCCTCCACCACGCCCTCGCCCGCGCCCTGGCCGCCGCCGGAGCCTTCGCCGACGCCCCCCACGACGCCCCCACCCACCCCGCACCGGGGGCGGCGTGAGCCGCCCCGGCGCACGCGCCACCCGCGTCGCGGTGATCGGGGTCGGGGTGATGGGCCGCCACCACGCCCGGAACTACCTGGCGTTGCCCGGCGCCGACCTCGTCGCCGTCGTCGATCCCGACCCGGACGCGAGGGCGCGCGCCGAACGCGAGTTCGGGGTGCCCGCCCACCCCGACGTCGCGACGTTGCTCGCCGCGACGCCGGTCGACGCCGCCAGCGTCGTCGCGCCCACCCGCCACCACTACGCCCTCACCGACGCCCTGATGGCGGCCGGCGTGCACGTCCTCGTCGAGAAGCCGGTCACCGCCGACGTCGCGGAAGCGGAGGCGCTCGTGCGGCGCTCGCGCGACCTGGGGGTCGTGCTGCAGGTCGGGCACATCACCCGCTTCTTCCGCGCCGTGCGGTTGCTGCAGGAGCGCGTCGAGGCGCCCTACCTCGTCGAGGCGCGCCGCCTTGCGCAGCAGGCCCGCATCACCGACGTCGGGGTGGTGCTGGACCTGATGATCCACGACATCGACATCGTCCTCGGCCTCGTCGGCGCGGAGTTGCGCGAGGCGACGGTGTCCGGCTTCACGCTGAGCGACGACCAGGTCGGCGAGGACGTCGCGGCCGCGCAACTGACGTTCGCGAACGGCGCCGTCGCGCGCCTCCTGGCGTCCCGCGTCGCGCCCGACGCGGAACGCACCCTCGTCGTCGCGGAACGCGACCGGACGTTCCGCGTCGATTTCCTGCGCGAGCCGCACACCGAGATCGCCGTCTACCGCTCGCGCCCCGACGCGACCGGCGACACGCACGTCCGCAGCGACCTGCAGGTCGTCGCGGAGGACAACCCCCTCCGCGAAGAGCTCGCGCACTTCCTGGCGCGCCTCGGGGGGGACGTCGCCCCGATCGGGACGCTCGAGGACGACCTACGAAGCCTCCGGGTCGCCACCGACCTGCTGGGCCGCCTCGACGCGACCGGCGCGCCGCACGACCCGGGCGCGGCGGCCGCCGTCGTCGCGGGGCCCGCCACCGACCCTGGGGTACGCTGAGCGCGTGAACGACGACCCGCGCGCGGTGCTGCCGCACCGCTACCCGTTCCTGCTCGTCGACCGCCTCGTGTCCCAGGAGGGCGACGACTTCGTCGCGAAGAAGAACGTGACGATCAACGAACCGTTCTTCGTCGGGCACTTCCCCGCCGAACCGGTGATGCCGGGCGTGCTCATCCTCGAGGCGCTCGCGCAGGCCGCGGCGTTGGGGTTGGCCGCCCGCGAGGGGTTCGAGGGTGGGGAGGTCGGTTACTTCGCCGGCATCGACGAGGCCCGCTTCCGCCGCAAGGTCGTGCCGGGCGACGTGCTGGACCTGACCGGCACCATCACCGCCTTCCGGCGGGGGGTCGCCCGCGTCGACGCGCGCGCCCACGTCGACGGGGAGACCGCCGCCGACGCCAAGCTCTCCTTCGTCTACCGCCCCTGACGCGATGGCGGACGTCCACCCGAGCGCCGTGGTGGACCCCGTCGCCCGCCTCGCGGCGGGCGTCGTGGTGGGGCCCTTCTGCGTCGTCGAGGCGGACGTCGTCGTCGAGGCCGGCGCCCGGCTGCTGCCCGGCACCGTCCTCCTGAACGGCGTGCGGGTCGGGCCCCGCGCCGTGCTGGGCCCGTACGCCGCGCTGGGGGGCGCCCCGATGGACGACGCCTTCGCGGGCGAACGCAGCGAGGTGCGGCTCGGTGCGGACGTGCAGGTGCGCGACTTCGCCAGCATCCACCGCGCCAGCACGCCGGGCGGCGCGACGCACGTCGGCGACGGGACCCTCGTCATGAGTTACGCGCACGTCTCGCACGACGCGCGGGTCGGGCGGGGCGTGACGTTGACGACCACCGTCCAGCTCGGCGGGTACACCGAAGTCCACGACCACGCGGTGCTCGGCGCGGGGGCGATGGTGCACCAGTACACCCGCGTCGGGGCGTACGCGATGGTGGGCGCCGACAGCGCCGTCAACCGCGACGTCCTGCCGTACACGCTGGCGCGCGGCAGCATGGCGGAACACTTCCGCCTCAACGGCGTCGGCCTCACCCGGCACGGCATCGACGGCGACCGCTACCGCGCCCTCGAGGCCGCCGTCCGGGCGTTGCGGCGCCGCGACGAGGACGCCTTCCACGCGCTGGCCGACGCGTCGCCGGACGTCGAGCGGCTGCGCACCTTCCGGGCCGCCAGCCGCCGCGGCCTCGCCCGCTTCCGAGGCCGCCGGTGAGCGACCCCGCCGCACGGCGGGCGACCGACCGCGAGGTCGTGCTGGTCAGCAACGGCCCCGGCGAACTGCTGACCTGGACGAAGCCGGTCCTCGACGCGCTGCGGGCGCGCGACCCGGACGTCGCGATCCGCATCGCGTTGATCCCCTGCCAGTTCGCGTCGGGCCGCGAAGCGGAGATCGCGGCGACGTTCGGGGCGGACGCCGTCACGACCCCCGCGCAGTTCGCGCGGAGCGTCCCCACCGGCCGCGCACCCGCCGGCCTCGGAGCGGCCCGCGGCGTGGTGCTGCAGCTCGGGGGCGGCGTGCAGCACGCCGCGGCGCTCGCCGCCCGGCTGGGGCACCCGCTCCACCGGTACGCGTTCACCGCCCACCGGCACCGCCGCGTCGTCCGCCTCTACGTCCCCGACGCCCGCACCGCCCGCCGGGCGGTGCGGCGCGGGACCCCCGCGGCGCGCGTGGAGGTCGCCGGGAACCTGGTTGCCGACGTCCTGCAGGACACGCCGCCCGCACCGGACGCGGGCGCGCCGCACCTGCTGGTGATGCCGGGCAGCCGCGACGCCTTCGCGCGGGTCCTGATCCCGCTGTTCCTCGCCGTCGTCGACGCCCTCGCGCCGACGCGTCCGGACGCGCGGTTCGTGTGGCCGGTCAGCCGCATGCTGTCCGACGCCGCGATCCGCGACGGCGTCGCGGGCGTCGAGAAGGACGTCCTGGGCGGCGTGGCCGGGCGCCGCAACGGCGACGTCGTCGTCACGCCGTCCGGCGCGCGCGTCGAGATGGTGCCCGAAACCGCGCGGCACCCGCACCTGCGGGCGGCCGACCTGGCGCTCACGATCCCCGGGACGAACACCCTCGAGCTGGGGGTGGCGGGCGTCCCGGCGTTGGTGGTGCTGCCCATGAACGCGCCCGAACGGATTCCGCTCGAGGGCGCCGGGCACTGGTTGGGGCTGCTGCCGTGGATCGGTCCGCCGCTCAAGCGGGCGGCGGTCCGCACGTTCGTCGAGCGCCTCGACCAACCGGTGTCGCTCCCGAACCGCATCGCGGACGACGCACCCTTCGAGGAGGTCGCGGGCCTCGTCGACGCTTGCGATCTCGCCCGCCGCCTCGATGCGCTCCTGGCCGACGCAGGTGACCTGGCGCACCGTCGCGCCCGCCTCGCCGCCACCATGCCGCGGCCCGGCGCCGCGGGAATCGTCGCCGACCGCGTCCTCGCGGCGTTGGGCGGGCCGGCGTGAACGCCGGGCGCGTGCTGGCGCCCTACGGCGCCCCCGGCTGGGCGGGCGCCGCCGCCGCCGCCGGGAGCGGCGTGCTGCGCGTCGCGGTCGTCCCCGCGTTCGTCCCGCCCCTCCTCGACCGCGTGATCATCGGGGGCGACCTCGCGGCGTTGCCCCGCGTCCTCGCCGTCACCGGCCTCGTGGCGGTCGCCGCGTCCCTCGCGTTGGCGCTGCAGGACGCCCTCCTCGCGCGGGCCGGCGCGCGCCTCGCCGCCGACCGCCGGGAGGCGGTCTACCGCCGCCTCCTCGCGCGCCCCCCCGGGCGCCTGCCCGGCACGTCCGGCGGCCTCGCCGGCCGCCTCCCGGCGGACCTGCGCGAGATCGAGCTGTACCACCAGGCCGGCCTGGGGACGCTCGTCGCGGAATCGACCGCCATCCTCGTCGTCCTGGCCCTCCTCGCGTGGCGCGACCCGGTCGCCACCACCGCGCTCGTCGCGTTGGGGGTCCCGATCGGCCTGCTGATGCAGCGGCTCGGGCGCCGCCTCCGGCGCCAAGCGACCCGCGCGCAGGCCGGCACCGAAGCGGTCGCCGCCGACCTCCAGGAGGGGCTCCGCCACCACGCGGTCGCGCGCGCGTTCGGGGCGGAGGCGTTCCTGCTGCGCCGCTTCGCGCGCGCCAACGCCGCGACGCGCGCGGCGGGGGCGCGCCGCGGGGCGTGGGCGGCGCTGCAGGTCCCCGCCAGCCAAGTGGCGGTGTTCGTCGCCCTCGCGGTCCTCGTCTCGCTGCTCGCGGGCCGCGCGGCGGCGGGCGCGCTGAGCGTCGGGCAGGTCGCGGAGTACCTGACCCTCGTCGCGCTGCTCGCCAACCCCGCGCAACTGCTGCCCCGCGGCTACGCGATGGCGGTGCAGGCGCGGGCGGCGGACGCCCGCCTACGGGACCTCGAGACGGACGACGCCCCCACCCGGGACGCCCCCACCCCGCCGGACGACGCCGGGCCCGCCGCCCGCGACGCGGCGCGCGACGGCCTCACCCTCGAGGACGTCTGGCTCCGCCGCGACGGCGGGCCCTGGCTGCTGCGCGGCGCGTCGGTCGCGCTCCCCGCCACCGGCCTCGTGGCGGTCACCGGCGCGAGCGGTGCCGGCAAATCCAGCCTCGTCGCCGCCCTCCTCGGTTTCCTGCCCCCCGAACGGGGCCGCCTCCTCTGGGCGGGCGCGCCGCTCGCCCCCCGCGCGCACGTCGCCTGGGTCCCGCAATCGATGGACCTGCTGCGCGGCAGCCTCCGCGACAACCTGACGTTGGGGGCGGCGTACGACGACGCGGCGGTCCACGCGGCGCTCGCGGCGGTCGGGATGGACGCCCTCGTCGCCGCCCGCCCCGGGGGGCTCGACGGGGAGCTGGCGGAGGACGGTGCGGGCCTGTCGGGGGGGCAACGCCAACGCCTGGCGGTCGCCCGCGCGCTCCTGCGCGAACCGCGCCTGCTGGTGCTCGACGAACCCAGTGCGGCGTTGGACGCCGCGTCGGAGGCGGCGCTCGTCGCGACCCTCGCGCACGAGGCGACGCGGCGCCTGGTCCTCGTCGTCGCGCACCGCGACGCCGTGACGGCCGCCGCCGACACGGTGCTGCACCTCGCGGACGGGCACCTCGCGCCCGCTCCGCCGGCGGGGACCGCGTGACGCGCGAGCCGGCCGGCGGCGCGCGCGCCCTGTACGACGACGTCGCGCTGTACGAGCTGCTGCACGGCGGCTACCGCGACGACCTGGCGTTCTACCGCGACGTCGCCCTCGACCACCCCGGCGTGGGGCTGGAAATCGGCGCGGGCGCGGCCCGCGTCACGCCCGACCTGGCGCGCCTCGCGGAGCACGTCGTCGCGGTGGAGCCGGCCGCCGCGATGCGGGCCGCGGGCGCCGCCCGCCTGACGGAGCGCGGTCTCGACGCCCACGTCACCTGGCGGGCGGAGCCGCTCGGCGAGGGCGACCCCCCCGCCGGCGGACCGTTCGCGTGGGTCGCCGCGCCCTTCCACGTCCTGAACGAGGTGCCGCCCCCCGACGCGCAGGACCGCCTGCTGCACGCGGTCCGCGCGGCGCTCGCCGACGACGGCGTGTTCGCCTTCGACGCGTTCGCGCCGCCCGGCGACGTCGCGGACGGCGTCCCGGTCCTGGAGGTCGACGAGGACCGGCCGGACGGACGCCACGTGAGCGCTTGGCGCGTCCGACGCTACGACGCGATCGAGCAGCACCTCACCAGTTCGTGGCTCGTGGACGTCACCGACCCCGACGGGCGGGTCGCGCGGCGGCACGCGACGCTGCACCAGTGGGCGTGGCACCGCTTCGAACTCGTGCGCGCCCTCCGCGCCGCCGGCTTCGCTCGGGTGCGGCTGTTCGGGGATTTCGACCGCCGTCCGGTCGGCGCGGACCTCGTGCGCTTCGTCGGGCTCGCGCGCCCCTGACGGGGCGTCAGTCCGCTTCGAGGACGGCCGCCGCCGCCCCGGTCGCCGCGCCGTACGGAACGTCGAGGCCGACCTCGCGCAGGGCCGCCTCGAGCGTCCCGGCGAGACCCAACGCGTCGTACGCGTCGGCGTGCCCCAGCAGCGACGGGCGGATCAGGAACCCCTTGGCGTCGTCCTGCCCGCCGGCGATCCGCACGCCGCGGCGCGCGAACGCAGCGACGACGTCCGGCGCGGCGGTGCCGTCCGGCACCCGGAGCGCCGCCACCGCCGGGCTGGGTCGCTCCGCGAACGCCGTCAGGCCGGCCGCCTCGCCGGCGGCCAGCAACGCCCGCGCGAGGCGGGCGCGGCGCGCCCAGAGCGCCTCGACGCCGTCGGCCAGCAACACCGGGCGGACCGCGGCGAGGCCGGCGACGAGGGCCACGGCGGGCGTCGTGCGGGTCCGGCCGGCCTTCTGTGCCTCGAGTTCGCCGTGCACGTCGAGCGCCACGCTACGCGGCGGGTCGGGCGGGGCGGCCCGCACCCGGTCGGACAACCACACGAACCCCAGCCCGGGGGGCAACAGCACGCCCTTCTGCGAGCCCGCCACGAACGCGTCGAGGCCCCACCCCTCCGGACGGAGCTCCGACACCCCGAAGCTGGTGACGGCGTCGACGACGATGCGGACGTGCGGCGCGACGGCGCGGACGGCGGCGGCCTGCGCCGCGACGTCGTGCAACGCCCCGGTACTGGTCTCGCTGTGCACGAGCGTCACCGCGCCCACCGCGTCGCCCGCCGCGGCGACGGCGTCCGCGAGCGCGTCGGGGGCGACGCTCGCCCCCCACGGCGCGGTGACGTCGACCACCGGATGCCCGTGCGTCCGCGCCACCGTCGCCCAGCGCGCCCCGAACTTGCCGGCGTGCGCCGCGACGACCGTCACGCCGCGCGGGACCGTCGCGAGGAACGCCGCCTCGAAGGCGGTGGTGCCGTTGCCGCTCAGGATCGCGACGTCGCCACCGGGAAGCGCCGCGAGGTCGGCGAGGACCTCGCGGGCCTCCACGAGCTGCGTCGCGAAGGCGTCGCTACGGTGGTGCAGCGGGGGGCGCGCCATCGCCTGCAGCACCTGCGGGGGGACCTCCACCGGGCCGGGCGCCGCGAGGCGGCTCTTGACCGGCTTCACAGGCGCACCAACCGAAGGCTTCGGATGACGTCGGTCTGGTCCCGCAACGCGTCGAGGGTCGGCGCCTCCGGCGCGTCGTCGAGGGTGAGTGCGAACATCGCCAGGCCGTCCTCCCCGACGCGACTGAGTTGCATCCCGACGATGTTGACGCCGGCGTCCCCGAGCAGCGTCCCGACCCGCCCGACGGCGCCGGGCCGGTCGACGTTCGTGCAGATCAACATCGCGGGGGCGGGCTTGATCTCGATCGAGAAGTCGTCCACCTGGGTGATGCGCGGCGTGCCCCCGAGCACCGTCCCGGCGACCGACGCGGTGCCCTCCGGCCCGCGGGCCGTGACGCGCACGAGGCGCGTGTAGCCGTTCCCCGCCGCCGCGATGGTGGTCCCGACCCGCACGTCCCGGTCGCGGGCGATGGCGCCGGCGTTGACGTAGTTCGGGGGGTCGCTGAGGAACGGCTCCAGGAACCCCTTCGTGACCGCCGTCGCGATCGGGGCGGGGTCGCGGGGGAACTCGCCGGCCAACTCCACCCCGAGCTCGTGCACGCGGCCGGGCAGCAGCTGCCCGACCGTCGCGCCGAGCACCTCGCCCAGCTCGAGGTACGGCCCCAACTCGCGCAGGACGTCGCTCGACAGGGCCGGCGCGTTCACGACGCCGCGGCCGTACTCCCCGCGGAGCGCCTGGACGGTGCGCTCGACGATCTCCGCCCCGATGCGGGCCTGCGCTTCGCGGGTGTTCGCGCCGAGGTGCGCGGTGTGCACCACGTCGTCGCGCTGCACCAGCGGGTGGTCGTCGGGGGGCGGCTCGTCGCGGAAGACGTCGAGGCCGGCGGCGAACACGTGGCCGGCGTCCAGCGCGTCGGCGAGGGCGGCCTCCTGCACGATCCCGCCGCGTGCGGCGTTGACGACGATCGCACCGCGCGGCAGCGTCGCGAGCTCGTCGGGTCCGATCATGCCGTCGGTCTCCTCGGTGAGGGGCGTGTGCACCGTGAGGGCGTCGCTGCGCGCGAGCAGGTCGGGCAGCGCCTCGATCAGCTCCACCTGCAGCCGCTCCGCGCGTTGTGGCGCGACGTACGGGTCGTACGCCGCGACCTCCATCCCGAGCGCGGCGGCGCGGGTCGCGACGAGCGACCCGATGCGCCCGAGCCCCACGATGCCCAGGCGGGCGCCCTTGATCTCGCGCCCGAGGAACGTCCGGTCCCACGTCCCGTCGCGGATCGCGCGGTCGCTGCGCCCCACGCCACGCGCCGCGGCCAACAACAACGCCAGCGCGAGCTCCGCGGCGGAGACGTTGTTCGCCTCGGGGGCGTTGAGGACCACCACCCCCCGGCGGCTGGCGGCGTCGAGGTCGATGTTGTCGACCCCGACCCCGCCGCGCCCGACGACCTTCAGGCGGGGTGCGGCGGCGAGCAGGGCGTCGTCCACCTGCGTCCGGGAGCGCGTCACGAGCGCGTCGTACCCCCCGATCACGTCCAGCAGTTCGTCGCGGGGGATGCCCGCGCGGTCGACGACCTCGACGTCGTCGTACGCGGGCGTGCCCAACTGAATCGTGTCGGTGACCAGGAGCCGCAGCATGCCGGGGAGGATAGCAGGGTCGCGTCCGCCGACGCTCACGGCGTCGCGCGTCAGATGACCTGCCGCAGGCCGACCGCCTCCACCCGCCGCGCGAGCTCCTCGCGGAGGCGCGCCGCCCACGGGGCGCGCAGGTCCGGGTCCGCCTCCAGCATGGCGCGCGCCAGGTCGCGGGCGCGTTCGATCAGGTCCCCGTCGCGCGTCAGGTCCCCCAGCTCCAGGTCGGGGAGGCCCGACTGGCGGGTCCCGCGCAGCTCCCCGGGGCCCCGCAGTTCCAAATCCTTTTCGCTGATGACGAACCCGTCGGCGTGCTTCGCGACGACCTCGAGGCGTTCGCGGGTCGCGCGCGACGCGTCGCCCGTCACGAGGATGCAGTGGCTCTCCGCCGCCCCGCGCCCGACCCGCCCGCGCAGCTGATGGAGTTGCGCGAGGCCGAAGCGTTCGGCGTTCTCGATCACCATCACGCTGGCGTTGGGGACGTCCACGCCGACCTCCACGACCGTCGTCGAGACCAACACGTCCACCTCGTGCGCGCGGAACCGGTCCATGACGGCGTCCTTCTCCGGCCCGCTCATGCGGCCGTGCAGCAGGTCGACGCGGACCCGTTCGGGCAGCAGCTGCCGCAGGTCGTCCGCCATCTCCGTGGCGGAGACGACCTCCTGCATCGTCTCCGCCTCGCTCCGTTCGATCAACGGCGCGACGACGAACGCCTGCCGGCCGGCGTCGATCTGCTCGACGACGCGGCGGTAGACGTCGCGCCGCTTCTTCGCGGCGACCAGGTCGGTCCGCACCGGCGTCCGCCCGGGCGGCAGTTCGTCCACGACGCTCAGGTCGAGGTCGCCGTACAGCGTCAGGGCCAAACTGCGGGGGATCGGCGTGGCGGACATCACCAGCACGTCGGGCAGGTCGCGCAACAACGCGCGGCGTTGCTCCACCCCGAAGCGGTGCTCCTCGTCGATCACGGCGAGCCCCAGGTCGCGGAACGTCACGCCCTCCTGGATGAGGGCGTGCGTCCCGACCGCGAGGTCCACCTGCCCCGACGCGATGCGGGCGCGCACCTCGCGCCGGTCCGCCGCGCCGTGCGCGCCGGTCAGCAGGTCGAGCGTCACGCCGAGCGGCCGCAGGTACCCGGCGAGGTTGTCGAAGTGCTGCCGCGCCAGGATCTCGGTGGGCGCCATCACCGCCACCTGCCGGCCGGCCCGGACCGCCGCCCACGCGGCGGCGGCAGCGACCGCGGTCTTGCCGCTCCCGACGTCGCCCTGCAGGAGGCGCGCCATCTGGCGGGGGCGCGCCATGTCCGCGAGGATCTCCTCGCGCACCCGTTTCTGCGCGCCCGTCAACGCGAACGGGAGCGCCGCGTCGAAGGTCGTCACGTCGCTCGCGGCGACCTCCGTCGCGCGGCCGTCCTCCGCGGCGAGGCGGGTGCGGAGCACCCGCAGCTCGAGGAACAGGAACTCGTCGAAGCGCAGGCGGCGGAGCGCCGCGGCGAGCGCGGCTTCGTCGTCGGGGAAGTGCACCGCGCGCAACGCGACGTCGAGCGGCACGAGGTCCTCGCGCTCGAGGACGCGGCGGGGCAGGTGGTCGGGCAGCGTCGGGAGCGCCTCCAGGAGGGCGTGCACCGCGCGGCGAACGTAGTCCTGCGAGATCCCGCGGGGCGTGCGGTACAGCCCGACGATGCGGCCGCTGCTGAGGCCCGCTTCGCCCTCGAGCACCTCGTGGTGTTCGGCGTGCAGCTCGCGGGTCCGCCCGCGCTCCTTGATGCGTCCGGTGACGATGACGCGGCGGCCGGGGAACAGCTGGCCCTCGAGCCACGGCTGGTTGAACCAGACGACCGTCACCTTCGCGCCGCGTTCGTCCTCGAGAAAGCCGCGCAGGACGTGCAGGCCGCGCCGCGAACGCACGCCCTTGCGGCCCACGAGGGTGCCGAGGACGGTGGCCTGCTCGCGCCCCTCGAGCGACGCGAAGTCGGGGAGGGCGCGGCGGTCCTCGTAGCGGCCGGGCCAGGTGTGCAGCAGGTCGCGGTGGCGTTCGATGCCCATCTCCGCGAGGCGGCGGGGGGCCTGCGCAGCGAGGCCGATCTCCACCTCGCCGAGCGCCGCATCGAGCAGCTCGCGGACCGGGGGGAGCGCCGCGCGGCGTTCGGCCCGCTCCCGCGCCCGGCGTTCCGCCGCGCGCGCCTCCTGCTCCGCCTCGCGCGCCTCGCGCTTCGCGGCGTCGGCGGCGTCGGCGGCGTCGAGGTGCGCGAGCGCCGCGTCGAGCTTCGCGGCGCGCGCGTCCGGGTCCAGGTCGCGGTACCCCGCGAGGAGGGCGCGGACGTCGGCGAAGGGCGCACCGACCGTCGCGAGGAGGTTCTCGAGTCCGCCGACGACGGCGTCGTCGCGGCAGCCACCGCGCCGCTCGCGTTCGAGCGGCCCGCGGAGGCGGCGGCGGAGGTCGGGCACGTCCGGCACGGGGCACGATACCGCCGGCGGTCCCCCGACCGGGAGGCGTGCGCGATGCGTACCCCCCCGCGCGCACGGTCGGCTAGCATGCGCGCAACGCGATCGTGGTTCGTCGAACCGCACCGCCCCGCGGGCGGGCGCCGTGGCCGTGCCGGTCCGGGCCCCCTCCCGGGGGTGCGGGGGGACGCGAACCCGGTCCGTCCCGGGCGCGCCACGCCCCGGGGGAAGGAGACGCATGTTGCGACACGTCTTGGCTTGGTCGGTGGTCCTGGGGTTCGGTCTGGGGGCCGCCCAGGGCGAACTCGAGATCTTCTCCTGGTGGGCGGGGGACGAAGGGCCCGCCCTGGAGGCCCTCATCGAGCTGTACGAGGTGGACCACCCCGACACCGAGGTGATCAACGCGACCGTGACGGGCGGGTCCGGCGTGAACGCCCGCGCGGTGCTGAAGACCCGCATGCTGGGCGGCGACCCGCCCGACAGCTTCCAGGTGCACGCCGGCGAGGAACTCATCGGGACCTGGGTCGCGGCGGACCGCATGGAGGACCTCACGCCGATCTTCGAGCGCGAGGGCTTCCTGGACGCCTTCCCGGCGGACCTGATCGAGCTCATTTCGACCGACGAGGGGATCTGGAGCGTTCCGGTGAACATCCACCGCTCCAACGTCCTGTGGTTCGATCCCGACCGCCTCGACGAGTGGGGCGTGAGCGTCCCCAACGGGTGGGGCGAGTTCATCGACGAGACCTGTCCCGCGCTCGAGGACCAGGGCGTGACGCCGCTCGTGGTCGGGGAGAACTGGACGATTCAGCACCTGTGGGAAAGCGTCGCGCTCGCCGAGCTCGGCAACGACGACTACACCGCCCTGTTCGAGGGGGACCTGGCGTGGACCGACCTGCGCGTCGTCGCGGCGTGGGAAACGTTCGGGGACGTCATGGCGTGCACGAACGACGACGCCTCGGGCCTCAGTTGGCAGCAGGCCACCGACCGGATCGTGTCCGGGGAGGCGGCCTTCAACGTCATGGGCGACTGGGCCGCGGGCTACAAGGTCACGACCCTCGGGCTGGAGCCGGGCACCGACTTCGGCTGGGCCGCCAGCCCCGGCACCGACGGCACCTTCATGCTGCTCTCCGACTCGTTCGGCCTGCCGGTCGGCGCACCCAACCGCGCCGAAGCGATCCAGTGGCTCGAGCTGGTCGGTTCGCAGGAGGGCCAGGACGCCTTCAACCCGCTGAAGGGCTCGATCAGCCCGCGCCTCGACAGCGACCTGTCGCTGTACAACGCCTACCTCCGGTCCGCCGCGGAGGACTTCGCGGGCGACGCGAAGGTCGGCAGCCTGGTGCACGGCACCGCGGCGAAGGAGGCGTTCATGAGCGAGTTCGCGACCGTGATGGAGATCTTCCTCTCCACCGGCTCCGCGGACGCCGCCGCGAACGCCGCGCAGGCCGTCGCGACGCAGGTCGGCCTGGGCGAGTAAGCTCCGCTCGCGCACGGGGGAGGCCGTCCGGCCTCCCCCACCCCTATTTCGCCGTTCGACCGATTTCGCTGCGCGCGTCCGACCTCGGACGCTCGACCCGGCACGCCCGACCCGGCACGCCCGACCCGGCACGCCCGACGTCGCCCACCCCCCGCCGTCCCCCGCTCCCGCCCGAGGAGGCCCATGCGCACCAACGACCGCCTCGTCGCCTTCCTGATGCTGCTGCCGTCGCTCGTGCTGTTGTCGATCTTCGTTTACGGCTTCATCGGGCGGACGGCGTGGGTGTCGCTGACGAACTGGGGGGCCGACGCCAGCCAAGCGTTGGCGTTGAACCCCGAACTGGCGTTCGTCGGCTTCGAGAACTACCGGAAGTTGTTCACCGGCCTGATCGACGTCCGCTTCCGGCAGGACCTCGTCAACACCTTCTTCTTCACGGTGTTCTTCCTGCTCGGGACGCTCGGACTGGGCCTGGGGCTGGCGATCCTGCTGGACCAGAAGGTCCGCTTCGAGGCGGTCTTCCGCACGATCTTCCTGTTCCCCTTCGCCCTCGCCTTCATCGTGACGGGCACCGTCTGGCGCTGGATGCTGCAGCCGGCGGGCGGCGTGAACGTCCTGCCGGAGCTGGTGGGGCTCCCCGCCCTCGAGCTTCGCTGGTTGACGACCCGCGAACAGATCTGGCAGTTCGATTGGAATACCGTCCCCGCCTACCTCGCCGGGACCGCCGCGGCGTTCTTCGCGTACGCCGCATGGCGCGCGTGGCGCGACCGCCGGCGCGTCCGCGCCGGCGTCCACGGCGCGGTCACGGTCGGGCTGCTGGGGTGGGCCCTGAGCGGCACGCCGGGCGTGACGCTGCTGCCCTACCCGGAGCCGCACGGCTTCAACGTCGCCTTCGTCGGGATCGTCGTCGCCGCGGTCTGGCAGTTGTCGGGCTACACGATGGCGCTCTACCTGGCGGGCCTGCGGGGCGTCCCCGAGGACCTTCGCGAAGCGGCGCGGGTCGACGGGGCGTCGGAGTTCGGGGTGTACCGCCACGTCGTCCTGCCGCTGTTGGGGCCGATCACGCTGTCGGCGATGATCATCCTGGGGCACATCAGCCTGAAGATCTTCGACCTGATCTGGGCGATGGCGGGGGCGGACAACGCCACGACCGACGTGCCGGCGTTGCTGATGTACCTGCGTAGCTTCCGCGCGAACCGCTTCGCGGAGGGCGCCGCGATCGCGATGGTGCTGCTGATCATGGTGGCGCTCGTGATCGTGCCGTACCTGCGCAGCAGCCTCAAGGGCGAGGTACGGCGGTGAGCGTCGCGACGCGGGACGCCGGCCTCGACCTGGGGCGCCGCCGGTCCGGCGGACGCCGCGGGCGCTTCCGTTGGGTGATCTACGCGCTGCTGCTGCTGGCGACGGCGTTCTACCTGTTGCCGGTCTACCTGGTGGTCGTGACGGCCCTCAAGGAGCCGGCCGAAATCACGCTGGCGGACACCTGGCGGCTGCCGGAGACGTGGAATTGGGGCAGTTTCGTGACCGCGTGGGAGGCGTTCGCCCCGACGTTGCGCAACAGCCTCGTCCTGGCGGTGAGCGCGACGGCGGGCTCGGCGTTGTTGGGGTCGTTGAACGGCTACGTGTTGTCGAAGTGGCGGTTCCCGGGGGCGAACGTCGTGTTTCCGTTGATGCTCTTCGGGATGTTCATCCCCTACCAGGCGATCCTGATCCCGTTGTTCCAGTTCCTGCGCGACGTGGGGTTGTACGGCGACCTGTCGGGCCTGATCCTGACGCACGTCGTGTACGGCCTCCCGATCACGACGTTGATCTTCCGCAACTTCTACGCCGAGATCCCCGACGAGATGCTGGACGCCGCGAAGATCGACGGGGCGGGCTTCTTCGGGATCTACGCCCGCATCCTCTTCCCGTTGAGCGTCTCGGGGTTCGTGGTGGTCGTGATCTGGCAGTTCACGCAGATCTGGAACGAGTTCCTGTTCGCCGTCACCCTCACGCGGCAGGAGACCCAACCGATCACCGTCGCGCTGGCGAACCTGGCGGGCGGGGAGGCGGTCAACTGGAACCTGCCGATGGCGGGCAGCATCCTGGCGGCGCTCCCGACCCTGTTGATCTACGTGGTGCTGGGCCGCTACTTCATTCGCGGTCTGTTGGCGGGGTCGGTCAAGGGCTGAGCCGCGCCCCTCACCGGTAGGTCGCGCCGTCCCACGTCAGGTGCAGGTCGACGGGACCCTCGCCGTCGACCGCCACGCGGGCGACCCCCCGGTCCAGGTCGAACGGCGCGCGGAACGCCGCCCCGCCCTGCGTGACGTGGAGCTCCGCCGTCCGCGTCGCGTGCGTGCGGGGGGCGGGCGCCCCGTGGAGGGCGTCGAGGCGGAGGACGCCGGCGCCGTACGTGTCGGGCGTCATGATCGTGGGGTCGACGTACGTCGCCGCCTGGAGGCGCGCGAGGACCGCGTCCGGCGCGAGGTCGGGCTCGCGCCCCAACAGCGTCGCGACGGCGCCCGCGACGTGCGGCGCCGCCATGCTGGTCCCGCTCGCGAAGTCGTGGCCGCCGGGGACGGTGCTGAGGATGTCGGCGCCGGGCGCCATCAGGTCGAGGTGGCCCGGCCCCCCGGCGTCGCTCCGGCGGGCGTTCGAGAAGCTGGCGCGCACCCCGTAGCGCGTGGTCGCGCCGACCGCGACGACGCCGTCCGCCGACGCGGGGAACGGCAGGACGCTCCCACCGTCGTTGCCGGCGGCGGCCACGATCACCGCGCCCGTCGCGCGGACCGCGTCGATCTCCGCCTGGAGCAGGTCGGACGTGGTGCCGCCCGAGAGGCTCAGGTTCACGACGTCGGCGGGGTGCGGGTTCGCCGGGAGGCCGTCCACCGGCAGGCCCACCGACCACCGGAGGGCGGTCACGAGGTCGCTGATCCGCGTGGCGCAGCCGGCGTCGGCGTGGAAGACCTTCACGGGAAGGATGCGGGCGTTCGGTGCGACGCCGGCGATCCCGACGCCGTCGTCGGGCGGTGCGGCGACGATGCCGGCGACGTGCGTGCCGTGATCGAGCGGCGGAACGGGCTCGTCGTCTGCGCCGGGATCGTCGTCGATCCCGGCGCAGCCGCCGTCCTCGACGCGGCTGCAGACGTCGAGGCCGGGGAGGAGCGAGGCAACCAGCTCGGGGTGACCGAGGTCGATGGCGCCGTCGATCACCGCGACCGTGACGGGGGCCGCGGGGGGCCCGACCGCCAGCAGGTCGTGCGCGACCCCGACCCCCGCCGCGGACAACGCCCACTGGTCGGCCGCGCGCGGGTCGTCGACGTGGATCGCGGGCGCCACGACCGCGTCGGGGGCGACCCCCACGACGCCGGGCGCCGCCGCCAAGCGCGCGGCGGCCGTCCGCACGGCCCCGCGGGCCGCGTCGGCCTCGAGGACGTGCAGCGTGTCGGTGATCTTTCGGACGTGCGTCCAGGGGGACGGTCGTGCGGTGACGTCGGT
>JAVLCF010000020.1:0-20455 GCA_031581195.1 Trueperaceae bacterium
CTGGCGGGCGGGGGGGCGCTGGGTCGGCTTCGCCGCCTCGACGCCGGCGCCGTCGGGCGGGCCGTGCACCGCGCCGCCGGCCGGGTGCGCGGGCGCAACGCCGTGTCGCGCGCCCTCAAGGGTGCGTCGCTCACGCTCCGCAGCTACCGGCGCGACGCCGTCGCGCCCGCCGGCGCGTCGCTCGTGCGGGTCGCGCCCCCGATCGCGTGGTGGGACTTCCACCGCGCCGAGGAGGCGATCGCGGCCGGCGTCGCGGCGGTCGAGGCGTGGCGGAGCGGACGCCGGACGGAGGCGCCCGGCGCGGCGTTCTTCGGGGCGTTGCGCGACGCGTCGCCCGGCCCCGCCCACCGCCTCGAGGGGGAGGGCGCGTGAGCGCGTCGTTGGCGCTCCTCGGCCCGGACGTGCCGGGCGCCGACGCGTTGGCCCGCCTCGCGGACGGCCCCGTGGACGCGGCGGACGCCGCCCGCGCCGAGCTGCTCGCGGCCCTGCTGCGGCAGGGGGCGGCGGACCCGTGGCTGGGGGTCGCCGACGCTCTCGTGCACGGCGCGTCGGACGCGTGGGCGCGGGCGGACGCCGCGCCGGGCCTCGCCGCCTGGTTGGTGCGTGACGTCGCGACGTTGGCGGGGTGGCTGCACGCCGCCGCGCCGGCGTTCGCGCCGCCGGACGGCCCGCCGCTGGCGGACCTGGCGCCCGCCCCCGCCCCCGGACCGGTCGCGGACGTCGCCGCCGCGCTCCGGCGGGCGCCGCCCGCCGCCGTCACGGCGCAGGTCCGCACCTGGCGGCGGACGCACGGCGGGGGGCCGCTGGCGCGCTTCCGGGCGTTGCGGTGGGACGGAGCGACGCTGCACGGCGTACCGCACCCGTCGACGCCCGACCTGGCGGCGCTCGTGGCGTTGGAGCGGCCGATCGACGCGTTCGTGCGGAACGTCGAGGCGTTCGTGGACGGGCGCCCGGCGATGGACGCCCTGTTGTACGGGCCGCGCGGGAGCGGCAAATCGACGGTCGTGCGGGGGGTGCTGCCGCGGTTCGCGGAGCGCGGCCTGCGGCTGGTGGAGGTGCACGGCGAGGCGGTCGCGCACCTCGGGGCCCTCGCTGACCGCCTGCGCGGGCGTCCGGAACGGTTTCTGGTGTTCGTCGACGACCTCGCCTTCGAGGCCGGCGACGGCGGCTACCGGCCGCTCAAGTCGGTGCTGGAGGGCGGCCTCGCGGCGCGCCCCGCGAACGTCCGCCTGGTCGTCACCAGCAACCGCCGGCACCTGCTGCAGGAACGCCTTCGCGATCGCCCCGACCCCCTCGACGACGACGTGCACGCCTGGGACACGCAGCAGGAACGCCTCGCGTTGGCGGACCGGTTCGGCCTGGTCGTGACGTTCCCCAGCGCCGACCGGCGGCGCTACCTCGAGGTCGTCCGCGGCCTGGTGGCGCAGGAGGGGGGCCGGGGGGCGCTGGAGCGTGCGGCCGGCGGGCTGGACGAAGCGGGCGGCGACCCCGGCACCGACCCCGATGGGGCGGACCTCGAGGGACGCGCCGACCGGTTCGCGCGGGAGGGCAACGGCTACTCCGGGCGGACCGCCCGACAGTTCGTGGACGCCTGGCGCGCCGGCCTCGCCTGACGCGCCGCCGTCACGACCGCGGCCCGCCGGCGGGCGTGCGCAGCACGATCCACGCGAACCGCGCGAGGCGGGGCGCGCGGTGCCACCGCGCGGGGTCGGCCGCGATGCGCCAGGCCCACTCCACGCCGGCGCGCCGCGTCCAGGCGGGCGTGCGGCGCACGTCGCCCGCCAGCACGTCGAGCGTCCCCCCGAGCGACAGCGCGCAGGGGCGCCCGAACGCCGCGCGGTGGCGGTCGACGAAGCGTTCCTGGCGTTCGCCCAGCCCCACGAGCAGCAACCGCGCGCCGGAGGCGCGCACGGCGTCCGCGACGCGTGCGCCGTCCGCGTCGGGGAAGTACCCGTCGTGCGTCCCGACGACGTGCGTGCCGTACGCGGCGCGGATGCGTTCGGCGGCGCGGTCGGCGACGCCGGGTCGGCCCCCCACCAGGAACGTCGGGAGGCGGTCGCCGGCCCGCGCGAGGACGGCCTGCGCCAACTCGACGCCGGGCACCCGACCCGGGGGGGCCAGCCCGGCGCGGCGCGCCGCCCAGACGACCCCCACCCCGTCCGGCACGACGAGGTCGGCGCGCCGGACGGCGTCCGCCAACGCCGCGTCGCGGCGGGCCCGGACGACGAGCTCGGGGTTCAGCGTCACGACCGCCGCCGGGGCGTCCGCGTCGGCCAGCGCGAGGACGCGCTCCGTGGCGGCCGGGAGATCGAGGCGGTCCAGGGGGAAGCCGAGGAGGGCCCCGCGGTCGTCAGGGGGCATCGGCGGGGGCGAAGGCGAACACCTCGCCGCCGTGCCGCGCTTCGGTGCTGGTCAGGACCGGGACGGCGTCGACGCGGTCGAGGTCGGCGGACGCGCCGACGTCCGCGTCGAGCCCGAGGCGACGCAGGTACCGGCCCGAGCGCGAGGCGTACAGGAGGCGGAGCGGGTCGCGTTCGGCGCGCATCAGGTCCAACGCCATCTGCGTCGCGCCGGCGGGCACGAGGTCGTCGCGGCCGCGAAGCAGGCGGTCGGCGAGGAAGCCCGCGACGAGGACGTCGTCCAGGCCGGGCGCGCCGCGGAAGCCGCACGCGACGACGTCGATGCGGTGGCGGACGTGCGCGAGGGCGTCCGCGACGACGGCGCCGGCGTTCACGAGCGACGCGAGCGTCACCCGGCGGGCGCCGGCGGTCGCGGCGGCGGCGACGGGGGCGTTCTCGGAGACGAGCAGGGCGGGCCCGTCGAACGTGCGGCCGGCGAGGGTGGCGGGGGCGTTTCCGAAGTTGAATCCCTCGGGCGGGACGCCGCGCCGTTCCCCCAACAACCAGCCGCCGTCCTCCGCTGCGACGGCGCGAGCGACCCGGTGGCTGGCGGTCAGGCCCACCCGGGTGGCGCCGCCCTCCAGGACGAGGGGGACGGTCGTGGTGGCGCGCAGCACGTCGATGACGAGGACCACGTCGGCGTAGCGACCCTCGTCGTCGGGGCGTTCGGGGTCGCCGGCCCGGGGGACCGGGTCGATCGACAGGATCGGTGCGTGCGGGGGGGTGGACGACGCGGGCGCCACGCCGGGAGGCTACCACGGGGCGTCGCGCGCGCGGTTCGCGCGCGGTGCGCCCCCCGTGGCCCTGCAGGGACGCGACGTTCGTCCCTGGTCGCGGTGCGCGATCGGCGGCAGGGTGGGGCCATGAAACGCTACGACGTCGCCGTGATCGGGGCGGGCGTGGTGGGCGCCGCCCTCGCGCGCGCCCTGTCCGCCACCCGCGCGTCGGTCGTGCTGATCGACGCGCAGAGCGAAGCGGGGTTCGGGACCAGCAAGGCGAACAGCGGCATCGTTCACGCCGGGCACCACGGCGACCCCGCCACCCTCAAGGGGGCCCTCGAGTGGCCCGGCAACCAGGCGTGGGACGCCCTCGCCGCGGAGCTCGGGTTCGCGTTCCGGCGGATCGGCGAGCTCACCGTCGCGTTCGACGACGCCGAACGCGCCCACCTCGATGCGCTCGAGGCGCGCGGGCGGGCCAAGGGCGTGCCCGGCCTCGAGCGGTGGGACGCCGCCCGCGTCCGGCGGGAGGAGCCGGCGTTGTCGCACGACGTCGACGACGCGCTGTACGCCCCGACCGCGGGCGTCGTGAACCCGTACGAGGCCTGCTACACCCTCGTGGAGAACGCGGTGCGCAACGGCGTCGAGGCGGTGTTCGACGCGCCGGTCACGGACGTCGAGATCCTGGACGGCGGGGCGGCGTTCGCCCTCCGGGCGGGCGCGCGCCGCATCGAGGCGCGCTACGTCGTGAACGCCGCGGGCCTGTTCGGGGACGCGTTGAACGTCCTGGCGGGCGCCGGCGGTCCGACCCTCCGCGGCCGCAAGGGCGAGGAGTACCTGCTCGACAAGCGGCTGCAGGGCACCGTCCGGCGCCTCGTGTTCCCGGTCCCGGGGCGTGCGTCGAAGGGCACCCTGATCATCCCGACGTACGACGGCACGCTGATGGTGGGGCCCACCGCGCACGAGGTGGACGACAAGGAGGACGTGACGACGACCGCCGCCGGCGCGGAGGAGGTGTTCGCCAAGGTCCGCCGCCTCGCGCCCGGCCTCCAGGCGAGCGACGTGATCGCGCAGTTCGCCGGGGTGCGCGCCGTCGCCGAGGACGACGACTTCCACGTCGGCGCGACCGACCGGCCGCGCTGGCTGCAGGCGCTCGGCATCCAGTCGCCCGGCCTGACCGCCGCCCCCGTCCTCGCCGAGCGGTTGGTGGCGGAGCTCGCGGCGCAGGGGTTGGCGCTCGAGCCCGACCCGGCGTTCGACCCGGTCCTGCCGCCCCCGGTCCGTTTCGCCGCCGCCGACGCCGTCGTGCAGGAGGCGCTCGTCGCGCGCGATCCCGCGTACGCGCGGATGGTGTGCCGCTGCGAGCTCGTCACGGAGGGGGAGATCCGCGACGCGATTCGGCGGGGCGCGCGGACGTTGGACGGCATCAAGTTCCGTACGCGCGCCGGGATGGGCCGCTGCCAAGGGGGCTTCTGCACCCTGCGCTGCATGGAGCTCCTGGAGCGCGACGCCGGCATCCCCCTCCCCGACGTCCGCAAGCGGGGCCCCGCGAGTTGGGTGGCGATCCCCCGCGTCGACGGGGCGCCCGGGAAGGGGGTGGCGTCGTGATCAGCGACCGACCGCAGGACCTCGCGCCCACCTACGACGTCACGGTCGTCGGTGGGGGGCCCGCCGGCATGGCGGCCGCGCTGGGGGCGCGGGCCGCGGGCGCCGACCGCGTCCTCCTCCTCGATCGGGACGGGGAGGCGGGCGGCATCCTCAACCAGTGCATCCACGCCGGGTTCGGCGTGCACTGGTTCGGTGAGGAGTTGACCGGACCGGAGTACGCGCAACGGTTCTTCGAGAACGTCCTGGAGGAGGACGTCGACGTCCTCCTGGGGGCGTACGTGCTGGACGCCGGTGCGGGGGACGGGGTGCGCGTCGCGTCGCCCGTCGTCGGGCTCGCGACCGTGCCGAGTCGCGCGGTCGTCCTGGCGATGGGGGCGCGCGAACGGACGCGGGCCGCCGTCCGCATTCCCGGGCCCCGCCCGGCGGGCGTCATGACGGCCGGGTTCGCGCAGAAGCTCGTGAACCAGGAGGGCTACCTGCCCGGCCGGCGCGTCGCGATCCTCGGTTCCGGCGACATCGGCCTCATCATGGCGCGCCGCCTGATCCTCGAGGGGGTCGACGTGACCGGCGTGTACGAGCTCATGCCCCACGCGAACGGCTCCAACCGCAACGTCGTGCAGTGCCTCGACGATTTCGGGGTGCCGCTCCACGTCGCGACCAGCATCGCGGAGATCCGCGGGCGGGACCGGGTGGAGGGGGTCCGCGTCGCGCCGGTCGGGACGGACGGACGCCTCGACGTCGACGCCGGCGAGGACGTCGCGTGCGACACCGTCCTGACGTCGATCGGCCTCATCCCCGAAAACGAGTTGTCGCGGACCCTGCGCCTCCGGATGGATCCCGCCACCGGTGGGCCGGTCGTGAGCAGCGCGATGGAGACCTCCCGCGACGGCGTGTTCGCGTGCGGAAACGTCGTGCACGTGCACGACCTCGTCGATCACGTCAGCCGCGAGGCGGACCTCGCCGGTCGGGCGGCGGGGGCGTACGCGACCGGGGCGCCACCCCCCGAGGACAACGTCCGGCTCGTGCCCGGCGACAACGTCCGCAGTTGCGTGCCGCACACGATCTCGACCGAACGGACGCACGTGGTGCACGTTCGCGTCACGCGACCGATGGAGGCCTGCACGCTTCGCTTGGGCGACGTGCACGCCCGCCCGCTTCGCTACGCGGTGCCGGGGGAGATGACGACCGTGAAGCTCCGCCCCCGCGCCCTCGAGGGGTTCGCCGGGGGGTCGTTGCGCGTCGACGTCGTCCCCCGCGAGGAAGGAGCGAAGGCGTGAACGCATCCGACCCCGACGCCCACGCGGTCGAGCACCGCACGTACCTGTGCACCGGCTGTCCGTTGGGCTGCCGCCTGGAGGTGGACGCCGTCGACGGCGACGTCGTCGAGGTGCGGGGGTTCTCCTGCAAGCGGGGCGACGCGTACGCCCGCCAGGAGTACGTCGATCCCCGGCGGCCGCTGGCGACGACCGTGGCGGTGGCCGGGGGGCGGTGGCCGCGCCTCCCCGTCAAGAGCGCGGCGCCCCTCCCGAAGGCGCTCCTCGCCGACGTCGCGGCGTACCTCCACACCGTGCGGGTCGATGCGCCGGTCGCGCTGGGCGACGTCGTCGCCGCCGACGTGCTGGGGAGCGGCATCGACGTCGTCGCGACCCGCGACCTGCCGGCCGACGCACCCACCTGACCCCCGCGTCCCGCCCGTCGCCCCGCCGGCGGGGTGGGCTTGGTAGCGTCTCCCGGTGCCGAACGCTTCCCGGTCCGGCGGCGCCCCGCCCGCCCCCTCGTTCCTCGACGCCTACCTGCGGGGCGACCTGTCGCGATTCTTCGACGTCGCGCCCGGCGACGTGGCGGCCGGCCTGGCGCGGCCCTACCCGGGCGACCGGGCGGCGCTCGCCGACGCGCTCGACGCGCAGGCGACGGCGCGCGGCGACGGGCCCGGTCCGCGCCGCGCCATTCAGCGCCTCCGCCACCCGGACGCCCGGGTCGTCGTCACCGGCCAACAGCCGGGCGTGCTGCTGGGCCCGATGTACGCGCTGGTGAAGGCGGTGTCGGCGTGGGCGCTTGCGGCGCGCCTCGACCGGGAGGACCGGCCGGTCGTCCCGGTCTACTGGGTGGCGTCGCAGGACCACGACGTCGACGAGATCGCGCGCACGACGTTGCTCGGGCCCGACGGCGTGCGCCGCGAGGTGGCGCTCGACCTGCCGGAGGGGCGGCCGTCGGGACGCATCGCGTGGCGCGAGGACTGGACGGCGTGCCTGCAGGACGCGGTCCAGGACCTGTACGGCGCGACCGCGGCCGCCACCGAGGTCCGCGCCCTCCTCGAGGACGTCACGGCGCCCGGGGGGACGGTCGCCGACGTGTTCGCGCGGACCCTCGCGCGGCTGCTGGGGCCGCGCGGCCTGGTGGTGCTCGACCCCATGAAGCCGGACCTCGCGCGGACGTTCGCGCCGTGGCTTCGCCGCGAGCTCGAGGCGCCGACCGTCGGGCCGGAGGCGATCCGCACGTCGGGGGAGGCGTTGCGGTCGCTGGGCTGGACGCCGCAGTTGGGGCGGGCGGCCGGCGCGACGAACCTGTTCGTGCAGCGTGGCGACGGGCCCCGGCGACTGCTTCGCGTGGACGGCGACGGGTTCCATCTCGATGGGGAGGTCGGCGCGCGCGCGTCCGCGGCGGACGTCGCCGCGTGGCTCGAGGACGACCCGGCGGCGGTGACGCCCGCCGCCGGCCTCCGACCGATCCTGCAGGATGCCGTCCTGCCGACCGCCGCGGTGGTGGTGGGGCCGGGCGAACTGCGGTACTTCGCGCAGGTGCGGGGCGTGTACGCCCATCACGGCGTCGCGATGCCGCTCGTGCACCCGCGGACGCGCGCGACGTTGCTCGAGCCCCCGGCCGCCCGCATCCTCGCCCGGTACGGCCTCACCGCCGCCGCGGTGCAGGCCGACCCGGAGGGCGTCGAGCGGGAGGTGGCGTTGGCGCTGCACGGGGCGGACGACGCCTTCACGGCGGCGGCGGAGCGTCTCGAGCGCGACGCCGCCGACCTGCTCGACGCCGTGCGGGGGATCGACCCGACGCTGGCGGGGCCGGTCGCGCGCAGCGAAGCGTCGGTCGAGGCCGCGGTGGCGCGCCTCCGGACGAAGACCGCGGCGGCGTTGGCGCGCCGCGACCGGGTGACGCACGCGCAGTTCGCTCGCCTCCGCGCGATGCTCGTCCCGGGTGGCGGGCCGCAGGAACGCGTCGTGACGCCGTTCGCCTACTTCGCGAAGTTCGGCGTGACGCCGGTCCTGGACCGGCTCCTGACCCTTCCCGCCGACGGCGCGCACGAACTGCCGCTGGACCCCTGAGGGGGGCTCAGCGGCGCACGTAGTTCGGGGCGTCCTTGGTGACGGTGACGTCGTGCGGGTGGCCCTCGACGAGGCTGGCTTGCGTGATCGTCACGAAGCGCGCGTCGCGCTGGAGGGCGGGCACGTCCGCCGCGCCGACGTACCCCATGGCGCTCCGGAGGCCGCCGACCACCTGGTGGACGACGTCGCCGACCGGGCCCTTGTACGCCACCATCCCTTCGATCCCTTCGGGGACGAGCTTGTCGGCGCGGCGGTCCTCCTGGAAGTACCGGTCGGCGCTGCCCCCCTCCATCGCGCCGAGGCTGCCCATGCCCCGGTACGCCTTGTAGCGGCGGCCGTCGCGGAGGATCTCCTCGCCGGGCGCTTCGTACGTGCCCGCCAGCATCGAGCCCACCATGACGGCGTCCCCGCCGGCGGCGAGCGCCTTGGGGACGTCGCCGGTCTGTTTGATGCCGCCGTCGGCGATCAGTGGGACGCCGGCGTCGCGGGTGACGCGCGCCACCTCGAGGATGGCGCTCAATTGCGGCATCCCGACGCCGGTCACGACCCGCGTCGTGCAGATCGAGCCGGGTCCGACCCCGACCTTCACGGCGTCCGCGCCGCCGTCGATCAGGTCGCGGGCGGCGGTGGCCGTCGCGACGTTGCCGGCGACGACGTCGAGGTCGTACGTGGCCTTGAGCGTCGCGAGCGCCTCGCGGACGCCGCGGGCGTGCCCGTGGGCGCTGTCGAGCACGAGGGCGTCGACGCCGGCGTCGACCAGCGCTTCGGCGCGCGCCTCGAGGTCGTCGCCGGCCCCGACCGCGGCGGCCACCCGGAGGCGGCCGAGGTCGTCCTTGTTCGCGTTCGGGTACTCGGTCGCCTTGGTGATGTCCTTGATCGTGATGAGGCCGCTCAGTTTGCCGGCGTCGTCGACGACGAGCAACTTCTCGATCTTGTGGTCGCGGAGGATGGTGCGGGCGTCCTCGAGGGTGGTGCCGACCGGGACGGTCACGAGGCCGTCCTTCGTCATCAACGCCTCGACGCCCCGCGTCGGGTCGTCCTCGAAGCGCAGGTCGCGGTTCGTGAGGATGCCGACCAGGACGTCGTCCCCCTCGACGATCGGGACGCCGCTGATGCGGTACTCCGCCATGAGGCGTTCGGCGTCCCCGACCGTCGCGTGGCGGGGGAGGGTGATCGGGTCGGTGATCATGCCCGATTCGCTGCGTTTGACCTTGCGGACCATCGCCGCCTGCGCGTCGGCCGTCATGCGCTTGTGCAGCACCCCGATCCCGCCGAGGCGCGCCATGGCGATCGCCATGCGGGTCTCGGTGACGGTGTCCATCGCGGCGGAGGCGATGGGGGTGACGAGCGGGACGCGCCGCGAGAAGCGGCCTGCGACGTCGACGTCGCGGGGCAGCACCTCGCTCGCGCCGGGGATGAGGAGGACGTCGTCGAAGGTGAACGCCGTCGCCACGAGCTTGTCCTCGTGCGCGGCGGGACGGGCGTGCGGGTCGCTCATGGGGGCCTCCGGGGCGCGGTCGCGCCGACGCCCCGAGGATACCGCTCGCGGCGGCGGCGGGGGTGCGCGGGGGCCGGTGGGCCGGCGGGGCGCCCGGGCGTCGCGTCAGGTGGGCGGCTGGACGTGCCCACGGAGGGCGTCGTGCCACGCGCGGGGGACGCGGACGGCGCGTCCCGTGCGGTCGGTCGGGACGTGCGCGGTGGTGGCGGTCGCGACCGGAGCATCGGCGTCCTCGCCGTCGGCGACGACGATGCGGTAGGCGAACGTCGCGAAGCGGCTGCGGAGCGTCGTGAGGGTGGTGTCGATGCGCAGTTCGTCGTCGAAGTGGGCGGCGCGCCGGTAGCGGACGTCGAGGTGCGCGACCGCCATCGAGATGCCCTCCGCCTCGAGGTCGCGGTAGCGGAGGCCCCGCTCGCGCATCCATTCGACCCGGGCCGCCTCGAGCCAGGGGGCGTAGGCGCCGTGGTGGGCGACGCCCATCGCGTCGGTTTCGGCGAAGCGTACCCGCAGGATCACGGGGGCAGGCTAGCAGGCCCCGGTCGGGTCCGGGGGCGGGAGGTGCCGCTCGCGTTCGAGGCGCGCGACGAGGGTGCGGTCGACCCCGCTGAACGGCAGCGCCGCCCGAGCGGCGGCGTCCGCCCAGCGGCCGTCGCCCTCCGGCGGGGCGTCGCGCAGCACCGGCACGAGGTCGAGCACGAAGTGGCTGTAGACGTGACGGATCGGCGGTAGCGCCCGCCCGGAGGGGGCGTCCTCGTGCTGGGGGAGGCCCCACAGCCCACCGAGCAGGCCGTCGGGGGGACGGCGGACGACCCAGAGGGCGTCGTCGCCGACGTGGACCGACGCCCAGCGGCGGCGGGTCGGGACGGCCGTCCGGGTGCGGGGGGCGGGGTACGCCTCCACGTCGCCGGCGGCGTACGCGCGGCAGGCGGGGGCGAGGGGGCAGGCGTCGCAGGCGGGTGCGCGGGGCGTGCAGACCGTCGCGCCGAGCTCGATGAGCGCCTCGGTGCCGCGCTCGGGGCGGGCGTCGGGAAGGAGCGGCGCGAGTGCCTCGGCGAGGTCCGCGTCGCGGGGGGCGGGGTTGGCGAGGAGGCGCGCGCCGACGCGGCGGACGTTGCCGTCGACCGCGACGCGGCGTGCGCCGTCGGCGAAGGCGCGGATCGCGGCGGCGGTGTACGGCCCGACCCCCGGCAGGGCGCGCCAGCCGGCGTCGTCGCGGGGGAGGGCGCCGCCGGCGGCTGCGATCGTGCGGGCGGCGCGGTGCAGCGCGCGAGCGCGTCGGTAGTACCCGAGTCCCTCCCAGGCGGCGAGGACGTCCTCCTCGTCGGCGGCGGCGAGGGTGGCGACGTCGGGGAAGCGCGCCATCCACCGCTCGAAGTACGGCACCACCGTCGCTGCGCGGGTCTGCTGCAGCATGATTTCGGCGACCCACGTTCGGTAGGGGGTGCGGTCGACGCGCCACGGCAGCGCCCGAGCGCGGGCCTCGAACCAGGCGGCCAGCGGTTCGGCGTACGACGCCAGGGGGGTGGGTGGACCTCCGTTCACGCCGGAAGCGTACCGTCGCGCGGGCGGCCGTCCCCGGCCGACGGCGTCCCACGCAACCGCTCCCCCTCGGCCGCACCCGCTCGACCGCTCCCCCGCGGCCGTACCCACCGCCCGCCCCGCGCGCTTAGGAATCGTAAGTCCGAGCCCGAGGCGGCGTGGGGGGCCGCGGGTCGGTCGCGGCCCCCTCGCCGACCTCGAAAGTGCCGCAGGGACGCGGCTCGCTCCGACCAAGGCGGGGTTGACGGGGGCCGACCGGAGGGCGTACGCTCCCCCTCGTCCGCGCGCCCGCGGAGCGCGGCACCCCCGCCACGCACCGCGTTGCTTAGGAATCGAAAGCGCCCGTGGGGGCGCGCCCGCCCGAAAGGACCGACCATGCAGACCCTCTCCACCCCCTACGGCCGCCTCGACGTCGACCCCGCCACCCTTGAGCTCGGCGAACTCCTCGTCAGCGACGACGGCGTCGAACTCGAGGTCGTCGCCCTCGACCCGCTGCGCCTCGAACCCGCCCCCGAAGAGGCCGAGGACTGGGGCGAGTGACGACCGCGCCCGCGGTTCGCATCGCGCTGGTCCACGACCGCCTCCGCCCCGAGGAGCGCCTGCTCCTCGGGGCGTTCGACCGCCTCGGCGTCGACGTCCGCCGCGTCTACGCCCCCGACCTCCGGCTCGAAGCGGGCGCCCCGTGGCCGGAGGGCGACGTCGCGTACCTCCGTACCCTCTCGCACGCCCGCACCCTCGCGATCGCGCAGGGCCTCGAAGCGAGCGGCGTCCACGTCGTCAACCCCGCCCACGTCGTCGCGACGTGCGGCGACAAGTGGGCGAGCAGCGCCGCGCTCGCCGCGGCCGGCGTCCCCCAACCCCGCACCGTCCTCGCCTTCGACCGCGCCACCGTCCTGGCCGCCGCCGAGGACCTCGGTTGGCCGGTCGTCCTCAAACCGGTCGTCGGGAGTTGGGGCCGCATGGTCGCGCGCCTCCACGACGTCGACGCCGTCGACGCCGTCCTGGAACACAAGCGCGTCCTGGGCGGCCCGACCCACCAGCTGTTCTACGTCCAGGAGCACGTCGCCAAACCCGGCCGCGACCTCCGCGCCTTCGTCGTCGGCGACCGCGTCGTCGCCGCCATCGCCCGCGAAGGGGACGACTGGCGCACGAACACCGCCCGCGGCGCCACCGTCCGCGGCGTCGCGGTCACGCCCGACCTCGAGGCGACCGCCCTCGCCGCCGCCCGCGCGGTCGCGGGGTCGGCGCGGGGCGGCCTGCTCGCCGTCGACCTCCTGGAGGCCGACCGAGGCCTCCTGGTGGGGGAGGTCAACCACGGGCTCGAGTTCCGCAACTCGATCGAACCGACCGGCGTCGACCTGCCCCTCGAGATCGCGGCGTACCTTCGCGACGTCGCGGCCGCGTCCGCCCCGGACGCCCCGGCCGCACGGGCCGGGGCGGCCTCCGGCGCGCCCCCCGCGCACGCGGCCGGGGGGACGGCGTGAGCGCCGCCCCGCTCCGCGTCGCCATCCTCGGGGCGTCGGGGTACGCCGGCGGCGAGATGCTCCGCCTCGCGCTGGGACACCCGCACCTCGAGGTCGTGCAGGCCACCAGCGAACGGCACGCCGGCCACCCGGTCGCGTCGGTCCACCCGAACCTGCGCGCCGTCACCCGCCTGCGCTTCACGCCCCTTGCCGAGCTGAACGACGTCGACGTGCTGGTGTCGGCGTTGCCCCACGGGCACGTCGCCGATCGCCTCGACGCCCTCGAGGCGCACGCCGAGACGCTGATCGACCTCTCGAGCGACATGCGGCTGAACGACCCCGACGCCTACGCCCGCGCGTACGGCCGGCCCCACCCCGCCCCCGACCGCCTCGCCGACTTCGTCGTCGGGGTGCCCGAACTCCGTCGCGCCGCCCTCGCCGGCGCGACCCGCATCGCCGGCGCCGGGTGCCTCGCGACCGCCGCCCAACTCGCCCTCGCGCCGTTCCTGCGCACCCCGATCCTGGCGCGCCGCGAGGTCCTGATCGACGCCAAGATCGGATCCAGCGCCGCCGGTGCGTCCCCGAGCCCCGCGACGCACCACCCCGAGCGTGCGGGGGCCCTCCGGACGTACGCCCCGGTCGGCCACCGGCACGAAGCGGAGGTCGTCGAGGCGTCGGGGGGACGCCTCGACGTGCACCTCACCGCCACCGCGGTCCCCCGCGTCCGCGGCATCCTCGCCACCGCGCACCTGTGGGTCCAGGACGGCACCAGCGAACGCGACGTGCTCGAGGCGGTCCGCGAGGCGTACGACGACGAGCCGTTCGTCCGCCTCGTCCTCGCGCGCCGCGGCCTCCACCGGACGCCGGACCCGAAGCTCCTCGACGGCACGAACTGGGTGGATCTCGGCGTCGCGCTCGACCCCGACTCCGGCCGATTGGTCGTGACCACCGCCCTCGACAACCTCGTCAAGGGCACCGCGGGCGGCGCGCTGCAGGCCCTGAACGTCGCGCGCGGCTTCGAGGAGACGACCGGCCTGACGTTCCCGGGCCTGCACCCGTGATCGTCGTGAAGGTCGGCGGGGGGGAGGGTATCGACCCCACCGCCGTCCTCGACGACGCCGCCGCCCTGCACGCCAGCGGCGAACGCGTCGTCCTCGTGCACGGCGGCAGCGCCGAAACCAACCGCGTTGCCGAAGCGCTCGGCCACCCGCCCCGCTTCGTGACGAGCCCCTCGGGCCGCACCAGCCGCTACACCGACCGCGCCACCCTGGAGATCTTCACGATGGTCTACCGCGGGCGCCTGAACGCGACGCACGTCGAGCGCCTCCAGGCGGCCGGCGCGAACGCCGTCGGCCTCTGCGGTGCGGACGGCCGGCTGCTGACCGGCCGCCGCAAGGCGACGGTCCGCAGCGTCGAGCACGGCAAGACGAAACTCCTCCGGGGCGACCACACCGGCACCGTCGACCGCGTCGACGACGCGTTCCTACGGATGCTGCTCGAGGCCGGCTACCTGCCCGTCGTCACGCCCCCCGCCCTCGCCGACGACGGCACCCTCGTCAACGTCGACGGCGACCGCGCCGCCGCCGCGATCGCCACGGCCCTCGCCGCCGACGCGCTCCTGCTGCTCACCGGCGTCCCCGGGCTGCTCCGCGATCCCGACGACGAAGGCAGCCTCGTCCCGCACGTCGACGCGCGCGACCCCGCCGACGCCGACGCGCTCGCCGGCGGGCGCATGCGCGCGAAGCTCGACGGGGCGGTCCACGCGGCGCGCGGCGGCGTCGCCCGCGTGGTGATCGGCGACGCCCGCCGCCCCACGCCGGTGCGCACCGCCCTCGCCGGGTCGGGTACCGTCGTCCGCGAGGGAGGTGCTTCATGAGCGACACGCCCGACCCCGTCCCACCCCCGCCCGTCCCCCCAGGTCCGGGGGGCGGCCCTGCGAGCGCCGCGGAGCTGATCGCGCGCGACGCCGCGCACCACTCCGGCTTGTGGGCCCCCCGCCACGCCTTCGTGCGCGGCGAGGGCGTCACGCTGATCGACGCCGACGGCCGCCGCTACCTCGACCTGATGGCCGGCATCGCCGTCGCCTCCCTCGGGCACGCCCACCCACGCCTCGCCGCCGCCGTCGGCGAGCAGGCGAAGCGGTTGATCACCGCGCCGCAGAACCAGGCGAACGACGTGCGGACCGCCATGCTCGAACGCCTCTTCGACCTCGCGCCCGCCCCCCTCGAGCGGGCGTTCCTGAGCAACTCCGGGTCGGAAGCGAACGAGGCGGCCCTCAAGTGGGCGCGCGCCGCGACCGGCCGCTCGACGTTCGTGGCGACCCGTCGCGGCTTCTCCGGCCGCACCCTGGGGGTGTTGCCGCTCACGTGGAACGCGGCGTACCGCGAGCCGTTCGAACCCCTCGGGTACGCCGGACGGTTCGTGCCGTACGGCGACGTGCAGGCGCTCGACGCCGCGATGGGCGACGACGTCGCCGGCATCGTCGTCGAACCGGTCCAGGGCGAGGGCGGCATCCACCCCGCCGACCCCACCTTCCTGCAGGCCGCCCGGCGCGCCGCCGACGCGCACGGGGCGCTGTTGATCTTCGACGAGGTGCAGGCCGGCGCCGGCCGGACCGGGACCTTCCTCGCGCACGAGGCCGCCGGCGTCCCCGCCGACGTCGCGACGATGGCGAAGGGCCTCGGGGGCGGCGTCCCCATCGGCGCGACCCTCATGACGACCGAGGTCGCCGCCGCGATGCCGAAGGGCGGGCACGGCACGACGTTCGGCGGCAACCCCCTCGCCGCCGCCGCCGCCCTCGTCGTCCTCGACGAGCTCGCCGGCGGCCTCATGGAGCACGTCCGCGAGGTCGGGGCGCACCTCCGCACCCGCCTCGACGCGCTCGCCGCCGACGAGCCCCGCATCCGGGAGGTGCGCGGCGTCGGCCTGATGCTCGGCGTCGAGTTCAAGGAGAAGGTCGCGCCGATCCTCGCCGCGCTCGAGGCGCGCGGGGTGCTGGCGATCAACGCCGGCGCCACGGTGCTGCGGATGGTGCCGCCGCTCATCCTCACGCGCGACGACGCCGACCGCGCCGTCGACGCCCTCGCGGGGGCGCTGGCGGACACCGCCCCCGGCCCCTGACGTGGAGGCGGCGGACGCCCGCGCGTGGCTGCGGCTCGCCGTCGCCACCCCCAGCCCGTCCGGCCGCGAAGCGGACGTCGTGACGCGCCTCGCGGACGCTCTCCCCGTCCGTCCGGACGGCGTCGGCTTCGACGACGTCCGCGTCGACGACGCCGGGAACCTGCACGCGGTCCGCGGGCACGGCCCGCTCGAGGTGCTCGCGCTCGGGCACCTCGACACCGTCCCGGGCGACGTCCCCGTCGAGGAGCGCGGCGGAGCGCTGTACGGGCGCGGGACGGTCGACGCGAAGGGGCCCCTCTGCGCGGCCCTCGCCGCCGTCGCGCGCCTCGACCGGGAGGTCCGCGACGCGCTGACGGTGCGGGTCGTCGGCGCGGTCGGGGAGGAGACCCCCGGTAGCGTCGGGGCGCGCCACCTCCTCGCCACCCGCGCGGCCCCCGACCGCCTGGTGATCCTCGAGCCGTCGGGGTGGGACGCCGTCACCCTCGGCTACAAGGGGCGGCTCGCCGTGCACGCCCGCGCGGTGCGGCCCGCCGCGCACGGCGCCGGCCCCGCCGCCTCCGCCGCCGACGACCTCGTGGCGTGGCTCGCGACCCTCCGCGCGGCCCGCGACGCGGCGAACGCGAACGGGGCGCCCCGCGGGGCGTTCGACGCGCTCCAAGCGACCGTGACGGGACTCACGCACGAGCACGACGGCCTCGCCGTGCGCGCCGACGCGACGGTCGTCTTCCGCCTCCCGCCCGCCTGGCCGCCCGACCGCCTCGCGGCGTGGCTCACCGATCTGCCGCGGCCCCCGTCGGTCACCCTCGAGATCCAGGCCGAGCGCCTCGCCGCCGTCCGCAGCCCCCGCGACGGCGACCTGCAGCGCGCGTGGCGCACCGCGATCCGCGCGGTGGGCGGCCGCCCCCGGACGGTCGTCAAGACCGGCACGAGCGACTGGAACGTCGTGGCGGACGCCTGGCCGGTCCCGACGATCGCCTACGGGCCCGGCGACGCGTCGCTCGACCACACCCCCGACGAACACCTGGACCTCGGCGCGTACGACGCCGCCGTGGACGTCGTCCGGGCCGCCCTGGCGCAGCTCGCGGGCGTCCACGCGACGGCGCGGACCCCGAAGGGCCCGCGCCGCGAACGATCCTGACCTCGGGAGCGTCGCTCAGACGCCGGACAGGTCGTAGTTCTTCTGGATGTACGACGTCCACTCCGCGGGGACGTCCTCCTCGGTGTAGATCGCGTCGACCGGGCACGCGGGGATGCAGGCGCCGCAGTCGATGCACTCCTCGGGGTGGATGTAGAACTGGTCGTCGGCCTCGTAGATGCACTCCACGGGGCACACGTCGACGCAGGCTTGGTCCTTGGTGCCGATGCACGGCTCCGTGATGATGTGGGGCATGGCCACCTCCTCGTGGCCGCCGCGCACGCGGTCCGACCACGACGTCATCATCCCCCACGCCGATGGGGGCGTCAAGGACGCGTGGGGCGAAGGGATGCGCCGGGCGCGACGCACCGCCGTGCGCCACGCCCGCCCGGCGCCGGAGGCCGCCCGTATACTCCCGGGACATGACCGTCGCGTCCGCCGAGCGCCTCCTGCAGCTCCTCGAGTACGTCCTGGACGACGTACGGCACCACCGTCCCGTCCGCGGGGGCATCGAGGCGGTGCACGAGCTCGCCGACGAGGTCGCCGCCGCCCGGGGGGACCTCGCGCCGGACCGCGCGAACCGGTTCGAAGCGCTCCAACGGGAACTCCACGCCGGTCTCGGGCCGCTCGCGCCGGCGCGCGCGTCCGGCGGGGGCGCCGCACCGAACCTTGCGGACCTCGTTCTCGGGGCGTCGGCCGCCCCGGTGCAGGCCAGCGCCACGGCGGCGGAGACGGCCCGCACCGTGGTCCTCGACGCCCCCGGTCGCGCCGGCCCACCCGCGGACGCCGGCCCGCCCGCGGACGCCGGCCCGCCCGGGGGTGCCGACGCCCCCCCGGAGGGGGCGAACGCCGTCGCGCCGCCGATCGGGGAGGCGGAGCGGACCGAACGCGCCGTCGTCGCCCGCCTCGCCGAACGGGTGTTCGGCGGGGAGATCGAACGCTTCGCGGAGACCACGGCCGCCGCCTGGCGCGCCGAACGCGACCGCGTGACCGCCCGCGTCATGTACGCCACGCTCCGGAACCTCGAGCGCTGGGCGGCGAGCGACGCCTTCGCCGACGACGTCAACCTCCGCGCGTTCGAGGTCGTCGAACCCATCCCGGAACCGATCGACCCGCTCGTCACGGTCCACCACGAAGAGACGCTCGTCGAGGTGGCGCGCGGCGTCGCGGAGGCGGTGCTGGGGGTGTGCGACCGCGACCCACCCCCGAACGTCGACCGGACCGGCTCGCTCGCGTACGTCCGCAACCTCGCGCACGCCGTGATTCGCGACCCGTACGCCGGGAAGCGCGCCGCGAGCGAACCTCCGGGCCTCGACGCGAAGGGGTTGCGCGAAGCGATCCGCGACGTGTCCCGCCGCAACCTGCCCGACTGGGAGAAACGCACGCGGCGCGAGGAACTGCAGGTGCAGTTGCGGGAGCGCGAGGCGTGGGAGCGGCAACGCGCCGAGGCGTTGCGGTCCGCCCTCCCGCACCTCCGCGAACGCGTCGACGCGTTCTTCGAGCACCTCGCGGCGTTGCTGCCCGCGTCGGTCGGCGGCTCCGGCGCCGAACCCCGGCTCGAGGGGGGCGTCCTGTTCGCCCTCGATCCGGCCCTCCGCCGAGACGCACCCGTGAACGGCGAGCACGACCTCACCCTCCGGGTCGCGGAGCCCGTCCGGACGACGTTCGCGGGGTGGACCCTCGTCGTCACGCACGCCGGCGAGGACCGCACGCTGTACCTGGACGACGTCGCCATCCCCCTCGACCGCGACCGGGTGAGCGACGTCGGTGGCGCGCAGGTCGCGACGTTCCCGCTGCAGGCGTACCTTCACGTCGCCGTGCGGTCGCGGGGCGGCTCCTTGCCCGCCCGCGTCGCGGAGGCCGCCGCGATCCTGCACGTCCTCGCCGCGCCCGACGCGGCGGCGCTGGAGGGGGCGTTGGCGCGCCTCGCGCCCGCCACGAGCGGCGACCGCGACGACCGCCTGTCGGCCGCGCTCCGTCACGGCGCCGCCCTGGCGAACGACGCGGACGACGTCCGGGGTGCGTGGCGCGACCTGCTGGAGGGCGTCGCGGAGGCGGAGGGCGTCCCGCTCGAGCCCGCCTGGCGGGACGCCTTCCTCGCGCGGGCCGTGCTCGCGACCCGTGCGAGCGAGTCCGACCTCGATGCGGCGATCGCGTTGCTGGCGGAGGGGGACGAGGCGACGCCCCCCGTCGCGGCACCCTTCACGGGGGAACCGGTCGACGTGACGGTCGACGGCCGCACGTTCACCGTGCGGCGCTACGACGTCCGCGGGGAGGGACGCCACGTCGCGATGCTCCCCGGTCGCGTCGTCGCAGCGTTCCAGGACGTCCTGGTCGCGCCGTTGTTCGGGGGGGCGTTCACGTGCGTGGTCGGGGACGGCCAGGTCGTCGCGGCCTTCCATCGCGGCGCGGACGTCGCCCCCTGAACGACCCGGACGACATCCTCCGCCCCGGTCGGTCTGTCACCCTGGCGGCGGAGGTGCTCATGCCCGAACGATTGAGCCGCGATGCGCTCGCGGCCGCCCTGACCGACCTACCGACCTGGCGCGAGGAGAACGATGCGCTCCTGCGCCGCTTCACCTTCGACGACTTCGGTGCCGCCCTCGGGTTCCTGGTCCGGGTCGGGGTCGCGGCGGAGAAGGCCGACCACCACCCGGAGCTCGCGAACGTCTACAACCGGGTCGACGTGCGCCTGACGACGCACGACGCGGGAGGCCTCACGGAGAAGGACGTCGACCTCGCGAACGCGATCGACGCCATCGCCGCCAGCGCCGGCGCGCGCGACTGACGCGCCCGCCCGCCCCGTGCCGTGACGCGCCCCGCCTCCGCGGGGCGCGTCACTCGTCGGTGGAGGTCCGCCCCTCGGGCGGGGTGCGCGAGGGCGGCAGGAACGTGTAGCGGGCCCGGAGGCGCTCGACGTCGTCGTCGTCGACCTCCCCCGATCCGTCGACGTCCGCGGCGACGCGCGTCCCCACCTCCCCGTACGCGGCGGCGAGCCGCACGAGGTCGTAGAAGTCGACGTCGCCGTCCCCGTCGAGGTCCTCGGGGGCGCTGGCGAGCGCCGCGAGGAGGGCGTCGCCGTCGCTCGGGAGGGGCGGGGAGGGCGCTTCGTCGGGCACGCGACCCGACCGGAACCCGCGTTCGGCGACCTCGAGCCCCAACCAGCGCCCGAGCTCGTACGCCAGCACGTCGCTCCGGCGGCCCTCCGCACCGGGCCGCACGAGGATCTCGACGCCGGGCTCCCCCGCGACGCGCCGCGAGAACGCGAGCGCGTCGGGGCCGAACCGGTCGGCGTCCCCGACGCGGACGCGGTCGACCGCGTCGTCGTCGTCGACGAGCGTCAGGGGGACGCCCACCGACCGCCAGGCCTCGACCGCTTCGTCGAGCGCGTCGCGCAGGGCGGCGTCGTCGGGCAGGTCGAGTCGGACCTCGGTCGCGGCGTCCGCCTCCGCGTCCGATGCCGGGCCTGGGTCCGCCGCCGCGTCGGTGGGGGAGGCGTCGCGGGGGGCGACGTCGGTCGGGGACGCATCGGTCGCCGACGCATCGGTGGCGGACGTCGCACCGACGCCTTCGTCCGTCGGGGACGCGTCCGTCGGGGAGGCGTCGGTGGGGGAGGCGTCGGTGGGGGAGGCGTCGGTCGCCGAC
>JAVLCF010000020.1:20465-25031 GCA_031581195.1 Trueperaceae bacterium
GGCCGGTTCGGGCTCGCGTTCGTCGCGTCGGGTGCGTCGTCGGTCGGGGACGCGTCCGTGGGGAGCGCGTCCGTGGGCGACGCATCGGTCGGGGAGGCGTCCGTGGGGGAGGCGTCCGACGGCGACGTGGGGTCCGCGTCGGGGCTCCCGACGTCGGGAAGGAGGTCCGCGTCGCTCGGGCCGTCGCCCCGCCACCGGGGCGCGCTCGACGCGCGCGCGCTCGCGTCGCCGTCGAGGAGCGCCTCGAGCGTGTCGAGGACGACCTCGACGTCGGTGTCCGTCCCCCCCTCGACGAGCAGGTCGTCGTCGACGCCGAGCCGGCCGCCGCGCAGGTCCACCAACCCATCCCCCGTCAGGCGCCAGAGGCCCTGCCAGACGCCGACGATGGGGCTGATCGCGTCGTCGTCCACGTACTGCGCCAGCAGGATGCGGTCGCCCGGCTCGACGGTGACGAGATCGTCGACGACCGTCCGTTCCCCGTCCCGCTCGCCGGCGGCGAGGGTCAGGACGTGCGTGTCCCCGGGGTCGTCGACGTCGTCGGGCACGCGGAGGCGCCGCTCGACGTCGATCGCGATGCGGGTCCGCGCCTCGTCGTCGTCGCCCGCCGTCGGATCGACCTCCGTCACCGTTCCGTACAGGACGTGGTCGGCGCGATCGAAGAGCCGTGCGAGGGAGAGGTCCAGCACCGACGTCGCCCCCGTCACCCCCAACGCCAGCGCCAGGGCGAGGACCGCCGCGAGGTCGCACCGCCTCACGGCGTGCCCTCCCCGTCGTCGTCCCGCGCGACGTTCGACGCGTCGGCATCGGTCGGGCTTTCGGTCCGCTCCCGGACGTCGTCGGCGCTGGCGCCCACGCGACGGCTGACGAACGTGTGGCGGTCGGCGTACAGCAGTTCCACCTCGAGATCGAAGCCGAGCAGCGTCGTCGAGGACGCGTCGGCAGGCACGCGGAACAGTTCCGCGTCACCGTCGACGCCGTCCCCCCACGCGACGACGTCGACCGCGAGCCGGCCGTCGCCCCCCTCGACGAACGCCGCGCCGTCCCGCAGCGAGCGCTCCACCGCGTCGGGATCGATCGTCACGGTGTCGTCGTCCCACCGCAGGCGGACGCGCGCCCCCTGCCAGGTGCGGGCGTCGGCGATGCGGGCGCGCAGGACCGTTTCGCCCCGCACCTCGGTGTCGGGGACCGTCAGTTCGAAGGTGGGGACGGGCACGTCGCGGACCCGGATCTCGTACGTTTGGAAGGTCGACGCCAGGTTCCCGTCGGTCACGACGACGGTGAATTCGTAGGCGCCGAGCCGGTCGGGCGTCCCGACGACCACGCCGTCCTGCAGCGACAACCCGGGCGGCAGCGCACCCTCCTCGAGGTCGACGCGGTACGGCCGGAGGCCCCCGACCGCGACGACGTCGGCGCGGTAGGCCTCCCCGACCACCGCGTCGGGCAGGTCGTTGCTGGCGATGCGCAACGGGTCGCCGGGCAGCGGCGCGTCGTCGGCGCAGGCCGCCACCACGACGGCGAGCGCAGCGAGCGCGGCCGCGAGCCACGCCGCGGCGGCTGGGCGCCCGGGGCGCCTCCAGGTTCGCGTCGGCGGGGTCATGGGGTCTCCTTCCGCGGGGCCGCTCGGCCGGCCCGTCACGTCGGGCGCGCGAGGGCCCGTGGTAGCGTCCTCGCGAGCCTACCGCACCGAGCGGCCCGCCTCTTCGCTTGGAGCCCGCCCTTGATCGCGTTCCCCCTCCCCGCCGGCGTGCACCTGACCCGCGCGTTCCACCTCGCGCGCGCGGCCCGGGAGCGCTACGGCGTGGACGACGCGCTCGTCGACCTGCGCGGCCGCGTGCTGGTGATCGAGCCCGCGACCGCGGAGCGCCTCGCGGCGGCGATGCGGCGCGCGCACGCCGCGGAACCGAGCGCGCCGCCCGCCCCGTCCGGCGCGGAGCTACTGGCCGCGGCGCTGCTGGACGAAGCGGTGCACCTGATGCTGGCGCACTACCGGCGGGAGGTCGACCCCACCTGGAGTCGGGACCTCGACGCCGCCCTCCACCTGCGGCTGGGCCACGCCCGCCTCCGCGAGGCGCGCGTCGCCTTCCTGGAGGCGTTCCCGCCGCTCGCGGTGGTGCGCGGCGACGTAGGGGTGGAGGGGTGGTTGTCCGGTCGCGTCGACGGCCTCCCGGCCGGCGAGGTGGCGCTCGAGGAACGCATCGCCGTCCGCCTCGCGAACGAGAACCCCGCGCTGCGGCCCCTACGGACGTTGTTCGACGACCGCGACCTGGGGACGGCCGACCGGGCGCTGGCGGCCGCCCTCGAGCGCGCCGCACGGGAGGCGCCGGGGCTGCCCGGCGCGCCGGGCGAGACGTCGCTGTGGGCGACGTTGCGCGCGCCGTTGCGCGCCAGCCCCGACTCGCTGGAGGGGCAACTGGCGTTCGTGCGGACGCACTGGGGGGCGCGCCTGGGGCCGGCGTTCGCGGCGCTCGTCGGGCGCGTCGACCGGGCGCTCGGGACGCTGCGCGAGCGTGCGGTGGGCGGGCCTCCCGGCCCCCCCGGGCCGGCGCCGGTCCTCGACGCGGCGGCGTTGCAGGGGAGCGAGAGGGCGGAGGTGGAGGCGTTCAGTCCCGACGCCGACTGGATGCCGGGCGTCGTCCTGGTGGCGAAGAACGCGTACGTGTGGCTCGATCAACTGTCGCGCTGGACGGGCCGCGACGTGCGGACCCTCGCCGACGTGCCCGACGCGGCGCTGGCGGAGCTGCGGGCGTACGGCTTCGATGCGCTGTGGTTGATCGGGTTGTGGGAACGCAGCGAGGCGTCGGCGCGCATCAAACGCCGTCGCGGGCAGGAGGACGCCGTCGCCAGCGCCTACGCGTTGTGGGACTACGCGATCGCCGACGACCTCGGGGGGGAGGCGGCGTGGCGGGACCTGCGCGACCGCGCGGCGCGGCACGGGCTGCGCCTCGCGGCGGACATGGTCCCCAACCACGTCGGGATCGACGGACGCTGGGTCGTCGAGCACCCCGACCGGTTGCTGTCGCTCGACGCGCCCCCGTTCCCCGGGTACACCTTCACCGGCCCCGACCTGTCGGGCGACCCGCGCGTGGAGGTGCGCCTCGAGGACGGCTACTGGGACGGCTCCGACGCGGCGGTCGTGTTCGAACGGACCGACGTCGCGACGCAGGAGCGGCGCTACGTCTATCACGGCAACGACGGGACCTCGATGCCGTGGAACGACACCGCGCAGATCGACCTCCTGAACCCCGAGGCGCGCGAGGCGCTGGTGCAGGTGGTGCTGGACGTCGCGAAGCGCTTCCCGATCATCCGCTTCGACGCCGCCATGACGTTGGCGAAGAAGCACGTGCGGCGCCTCTGGTACCCCGCGCCGGGGGAGGGGGGCGCGATCCCGACGCGCAGCGAGCACGGCACGACGTCCGACGCGGCGTTCGAGGCGGCGATGCCGACGGAGTTCTGGCGGGAGGTCGTCGACCGCGTCGCGCGGGAGGCGCCCGGGACGTTGTTGTTGGCCGAGGCGTTCTGGATGATGGAGGGCTACTTCGTGCGGACGTTGGGGATGCACCGCGTCTACAACAGCGCCTTCATGAACATGCTGGCGCGGGAGGCGAACGCCGACTACCAGGACCTCGTGCGCAACGTCCTCGCCTTCGATGCGAAGGTCCTCGGCCGCTTCGTCAACTTCATGAACAACCCCGACGAAGCCCCCGCGATCCGGCAGTTCGGGGACGGCGACAAGGCGTTCGGGGTGACGGCGTTGATGGCGACCCTGCCCGGCCTCCCGATGTTCGGGCACGGGCAGGTGGAGGGCCTGCACGAGAAGTACGGGATGGAGTACCGCCGCGCGAAGTGGGACGAACGCCCGAACGAGGCGCTCGTCGCCCGCCACCGCCGCGAGATCGCGCCGTTGTTGGCGCGCCGGGCGACGTTCGCGGGGACCGAACGGTTCCGCTGGTTCGAGGCGCGCGGCGAGGGGGGGCCCGCACCGGACGTGTTCGCCTACGCCAACGCGGCGCCCGGGGGGGCGTGGGCGATCGTGGCGTACCACAACCGCTACGCCGACGTGCACGTCGCCCTGCGCGACGTCGCGCCGTGGACGACCCGCGCCGGCGCCACGCCGAAGGGCGGCACGTTGGCGTCCGCGCTCGCCCTGGAGGGGGGCGCGGACCGGTTCGTGCGGTGGCGCGAGCACCCCAGCGGCCTCGAGCACCTGGCGCGCTCCGACGCGTGGCGGGAGGGCGGCCTGGAGCTGCACCTCGGGGCGTACGACCTGCGGGTGCTGCTCGACGTGCACGAGGTGCGCGACCCCGACGGGTCGTTGCGGCGCCTCCACGACCACCTCGGCGGGCGGGGCGTGCCCGACCTGCGCGTCGCGGCCCGCGACGTCGCCTTCGCCCCCGTGCACCGCGCCTGGGCGCAGCTCCTTCGGGCGCCGTCCGCGCCGAGCGACGCGGCGCTCGCGGCGTGGGTCCGCCGCGCGCGCGACGCCGACCCCACCGCCGCACGGGTCCTCGCGGCGCACCCCTGGGGTCCGGGGGACGGGGAGGATGCGCCGGACGTCGCGTCCGAGCC
>JAVLCF010000021.1:0-3659 GCA_031581195.1 Trueperaceae bacterium
GGCGGCGGGCGGGGCGACCGCCCCGCCGGCGAGGGCGCCGACCCCCACCGCGACGAACGCGACGAGGGCGGCCAGCGTCACGGCCAGCAACGCGAGGTTCGCGGCGCTGCTGCGGCGCACGCCCCCCAGCACCGCCGCGGTGACGCCGGCGACGGCGGCGAGCGCCAGCGGGACCTGCAGGCCGGCGGGGGCGCCGGCCGCCTGCAGCAGGTAGCCCGCCACCCCGAGCGCCGCCGTCGCGGCGGACGCGCCCTTCGCCGCGAGGAACGCGACGCCGGCCAGGAACCCCGCCCACGGCGCGAGGAAGCGGCGCCCGTAGGCGTACGTCCCCCCCGCCACCGGATGCACCGCCGCCAACTGGGCGCTCGAGAGGCCGTTCAGGGTCGCGACGCCCGCCGCGATCAGGACCGCCGCCGGCAACGCCGGCCCCGCCGGGCCGGCGGCGATCGCCAGGGCGACGAACACGCCGGTCCCGAGGATCGACCCGAGCCCCAGCCCGACCGCCCCGACGAGCCCCAGCTCGCGGCGCAGGACGCTCACGGGCGGACCCCCCGGGCCGGCGTGGGCGGGGTGGGGCGTGACGAACGGGGACGCGGCGCGCACACGACGCGGCACGATGCCACGAACGCGCCGTCCGCGCGTCAGGGATCCGTCAACCCCCGCGGGGGACGTCTGGCCCTCGACGCGACCCGGTCGGGCGCGCAAGCGTCGGGGCACCCACCCGACGGCCCGGGGCGACGTCGCGCGCGCGCGACGCGGCGCCGTCCCCGAAACCGGGCTCCGCCCGTCCGCCTCGCGCAGGCGGGACCCCCGCGGTCCCGCGAGGGGAGTGCGCACCATGGCCGACCGCTGGGTCTACCCGTTCCGCGACGTCGCCGACGCCGAAGCCCAGGCCGGGAGTTGGGAGGCGACCCGCGCCCTGCTGGGCGGCAAGGGCGCCAACCTGGGGGACATGACGCGCCTCGGCGTGCCCGTCCCCCCCGGCTTCACCGTCACCACCGAGGCGTGCAACGCCTACCTGGCCGAGGGCAACGCCTTCCCCGCCGGCCTCTGGGAGCAGGAGCTGGAGGCGCTCGCAGCGGTCGAGGAGGCGACCGGCAAGCGATTCGGCGACCCCGCGAAGCCGCTGTTGATCTCCTGCCGGAGCGGCGCGAAGTTCAGCATGCCGGGGATGATGGACACCATCCTCAACCTCGGCCTCAACGACGACGTCGCCGCCGGCCTGGAGGCCTTGACCGCCGACGAGCGGTTCGTGTGGGACGCCTACCGGCGGCTGGTGCAGATGTTCGGCTCGGTGGTCCTGGGCGTCCCCGACGAGGTGTTCGAGGCGGTCATCACCGCGACGCGCAACGCGGTCGGCGCGCGCGTCGACGCCGACCTCCGCGCCGACGACTGGCGCGAGGTCACCGCGACGTTCAAGGAGATCGTCCGGACGTACACCGGTGCGCCGTTCCCCGAGGACCCCTACGAGCAGTTGCGCCTCGCGACCGAGGCGGTGTTCGCCTCCTGGAACGGCAAGCGCGCCCGGGACTACCGCGAGGCGTCCGGCATCGCGCACGACCTCGGCACGGCGGTGAACATCCAAACGATGGTGTTCGGCAACATGGGGCCCGACTGCGCGACCGGCGTCGCGATGAGCCGCGACGCGACGACGGGCGAACCGACCCTCGAGGGGGACTTCCTCGTCAACGCGCAGGGGGAGGACGTCGTCGCCGGCATCCGCGCGACGCAGAGCCTCGACGACATGCAGCGCGACATGCCCGACGTCTACGAGGCGTTCCGCGGGATCGCCGACCGGCTCGAGCGGCACTACCGCAACATGCAGGACATGGAGTTCACCATCGAGCACGGCACGCTGTGGATCCTGCAGACCCGCGACGGCAAACGCACCGCGCAGGCCGAGGTCCGCATCGCCGTCGACATGGCCGAGGAGGGCCTCATCACGCGCGGCGAAGCGGTCCGGCGGGTGTCGCCCGACCAGGTGGACGTCTTCCTGCACCCGCAGTTCACGACCGACGCCCGGGAGCGCGCCACGAAGCTCGCGACCGGCCTGAACGTCAGTCCCGGCGCGGCGGTCGGGGACGTCGCCTTCGACGCCGACACCGCCGAACGCTGGGCGAAGGAGGGCCGCGCGGTCGTCATGGTGCGGCCCGAAACGAAACCCGACGACGTGCACGGCATGCTGGCCGCGCAGGGGATCCTCACCAGCCGCGGGGGGCGCACCAGCCACGCCGCGCTCGTCGCGCGGCAGTTCGGCAAACCCGCGGTGGTCGGCGTCGCCGACCTCGAGATCGACCTCGAGGGGCGCACCCTCCGCGTCGGCGAGCACGCACTCGAGGAGGGCGACCCCATCAGCCTCGACGGGACGCTCGGGGAGGTGTTCGAGGGGGCGTTGGACACGGTCGTGCCCGACCTCGACAACCCGTACCTGGCGACGCTGCTCGGCTGGGCGGACGACGTCCGGACGCTGGGCGTGCGCGCGAACGCCGACTACCCCGAGGACGCGGCGAAGGCCCGCACGTACGGCGCGGAGGGCCTCGGGTTGGTCCGCACCGAACACATGTTCTTCGAGACCGAGCGGATCGGGGTCGTGCAACGCATGATCCTCGCGCGGAGCGCCAGCGAGCGCGCCGAAGCGCTCGACGCGCTGCTGCCCTACCAACGCGAGGACTTCGCGGGGTTGTTCCGCGCGATGGACGGCCTCCCCGTCGTGATTCGCCTCCTCGATCCGCCGCTGCACGAGTTCCTGCCCGACCGCACCGACCTGACGCGCGAGCTGGCCGACCTCAAGGTCCAGCTGCAGCACCAGCGCGACCTCGCCGGCGTCGACGCCCTCCTCGAGGCGCTCCGCCTCAAGCAGGACCAACTCGTGCGGGTCGAGGAGCTGCACGAGGCCAACCCCATGCTGGGGACGCGCGGCGTGCGGCTCGGGATCCTCATGCCGGAGCTCGTGACGATGCAGGTCCGCGCGATCTTCGAGGCGGCCTGCGACGTCGCGGCGGAGGGCGTTGCGGTCGACCCGGAGATCATGATCCCGCTCACCAGCCACGTCCGTGAACTCACCCGGCAGATGGCCACCCTCGAGGCCGAAGCGAAGGCGGTCATGAGCGAACGCGAGCACGAGGTGGCCTACCGCTTCGGGACGATGATCGAGGTGCCGCGCGCCGCGCTGACCGCCGGGGAGCTCGCCGAGGTCGCCGAGTTCTTCAGTTTCGGCACGAACGACCTCACCCAAACGACGTTCGGCATCAGTCGCGACGACGCGGAGAAGGGCTTCCTGCTGACGTACCTCGAGCAGGGCCTCCTCGACGACAACCCGTTCACGACGATCGACGAAGCCGGCGTCGGGTACCTGGTGCGCCACGCGACCGAGGCCGGCCGCGCCGTCCGGCCCGACCTCGAGGTCGGCATCTGCGGCGAGCACGGCGGCGACCCCGCCACCGTCGCGTTCTGCCACCGGACCGGCCTCAGCTACGTCAGCTGCAGCCCCTTCCGGGTCCCCATCGCCCGCCTCGCCGCGGCGCACGCCGCCCTCGACGACGCGGCGTCGACGCGCGCCGACGCCGCCCCGGAGGACGCCCCGGAGGGCGCCCCGGAGGGCGCCCCGGTCGAGGCCTGAGCGCTTCCGCCGCCCCGGACCTCGTGGGTCCGGGGCGGCG
>JAVLCF010000021.1:3759-24433 GCA_031581195.1 Trueperaceae bacterium
GGTCCGGGGCGGCGGTCCCGCACCGCCCCTCACTCCAGCTGTTCGCGTTGCCCGTAGGCGAACACCAGGATGCTCTTCACGCCGTCCTGACTGATCGTCGGGAAGTACGGCGGGGCGCGCCCCGCCCCGGTCCGCGGGTCGTACGTGAAGGTCCGCGAGTAGCCGCTGCGCATGGCACCCGACCCCGACCAGAACGTCCCGAACGCGCCGTACGTCTCGCCGATGATGCCGCCCAGGAGGCGGACGTCCCCCATGGCGGCCCCGACGTCGTGGTTCTCGACGCGGACCGACCCCTCGGCGCTCATGAGGACCGCGTGCACCTCGAGGTTCCGCGGGGCGTTCAGGGTCGCGTCGCCGTTCGCGTGCCCGATCGTGACGTCCCCCCGCTGGGCGTACAGCCCCAGCAGGTTGTCGGCGTCCAGGTTCTCGCACGCCGCCGGCGTGACGGACCCGTCCGCGGCGCGCGACGCGGGGGCGCTGCACGGCGGGTCGGCGTAGCGGAGGTCGCCGACGATGCGCACGTCGTCCTGCGCGGTCAGCGTGAGGCGAGAGAACGCCGCGACGGCGGGGGCGGCGTCCGCCGGGTCGTCGCTCGTGGGGGGCGACCGCTCGGGGCCGGTCGCGCGTTCCACCGTCCCCTCGACGTACGTCACGCCGTTGAAGGTCCCCTCGTACCCCTCGTCCGACCAGAAACAGCCGTTCGGCGTGCAGATCTCGCGCGCGACGTTGCCGTCCGGCGTCGCCCGCCAACGCACCTCGCCCGGCCCCAGGCGGGTGCAGCCCGACCCGACGCAGACGCGGGTGCGCGCGGGCAGGGTCGCCACGAGGTACTGGTACCCCGCGGCGCCGTCCGCGACGCTCGCCCCGTTCGCGTCGCCGGCGTACAGTTCGAGCGTCTCGACGTCCCCCTCGATCGACAACCCCGCGACCTCCGCCGCGTCGCGCTGCTCCAGCGCGTTGTCGGGCATCGGCACGAACTGCGCCTCCCAATCGACGCCCTCCGCGAACTCCGGGGCCTGCAGGCCGTACCAGTACGAGTACACGCTCGGGCTCGACGGCGGCCGCATGCGGGAGACCGGCACGAACGAGGGGAACAGGTACGCCCCCGGTTCGCGGTCGGGCCCCCCGACGTTCGCGCACCCGTCGACCCCCGCGCGGTGGCACCCGGCGCTCGTGACCTCCCCCCCGAACCAGGGTTGGCGGTAGAAGTTCAGGTGTTCGTTGCTGTGGACGGGCCCGTCGAACAGCGTGTCGGACGTGAACCAGATGGGGGTGCCGTCCTGGGTGCGTTGCTGCCCCGAGAACAGCGCGTAGCGGGCGAACGAGCCGCGCCCGACCTGGAACTGGTACTCGCCGTAACTGACGATCGAGCGGCGGAACCCGTCCACCTCCCCGACCGCGACCACGACGTACGGCAACGCGTAGCGTTGCTCGGCGACCGAGCCGCTGCCCTCCCGCGGGGCGCCCTCCAAGAAGCGCCCGTCCCCGATCCGGACGCCGCCGGGGAGCCCCGCCCCGCAGGCGACGTCGGTCAGGTGAATGCGGAGTTCGACCCGCGCGTCCTCCCCGACATCGGGGAGGTCGGCGTCGCACACCAGCGCGTCGATGCGCGTCTGGAGGCGCGCCGCGACGGAGCCGGCGCCGCCCGTCAACGCCGCGGCGACCGCGTCGGGATCGGGGACGTCGGCGTTCACCGTGCCGGCCCCGAACGACCAGCGCGCCGTCGTGGAGGAGTCCTCCTCCACGACGGCGTGCAACGCGTCGCGGACCGGTCCCTGCAGGACGGCGCCCGCCAGGTTCGCCGTGCCGCGCGCGAGCGCGAGGCTGCGGACGATGCCGACGTCGTCGACGCTGGTCTCCACCTCGCTCAGGGCGCGCGTCACCATGATGGTGCCGACCCCCGCCACCATCCCCATGACGAGCAGCGCGGTCAACGCCGCGATGCCGCGCGTCCGGCGGCCGCTCAATCGCACGGCGTCACCGCCTCCGCCGTCTGCGGGCCCGGCTCCGGGAGGGGCGCGAGGGTCGTCAGCGTCCGCTCGATCGGTCCGAACGGCCCGTCGGCCCGCCCGACGAGGGTGAGCCGCAGCGCATCGAGGTGCCGCGTTTCGCCGCCGACCGTCACCGTCCGGCGGGGCGCGCCGTCGGCGGTCTCGTACGGCGCGTCGCGCTCCTCCACGGCGCCGTCCGGCCCGGCGTACAGGTAACGGATCGTCATCGACGCCACCGCGAACGCCATCGGGTCGCGCGCGCCGCCCGCGCCGTAGCGCGACAGCTCGCCCGTGTCGGCGTCCACGGCGTACCCGACCGACGTCGTGCCCTGCAGGACGGTCGTGCCCTCGGTGTAGTCGATCGTGTTCGCGCAGGCGGGGTGCACCAGGTTCCACGTCCGCGACGTCGCGCCCCCGCGCCGCGAGACGGTCGCGATCGGCAGCACGACCGCCGCCCCCTGCCCGTTCTTCATCACGACCTCCCGACCGACCACGTTCAGCGCGTCGGCGTCGGCGACCGACGCGCCGATCTGGACGTTGGCGGCCCGCACGAAACTGGCGTTGCGCCCCGAATCGTGCGGGTACACCGGCCACGCCGGCCCGTCGGGCAGCAGGAACGCGACCGACGCCGGGCCGGTCTCGACCGGCGCGTCCGCCAACGTCCCGAACGCCAGCGAGCGCAGGTCCTGCGCGACGACCTCCGACGTGCGCCGCAGGGTCCCCTGCAGCTCCGTCGTCGCCTCGTTGTGGCGCCACATCTTCAGGGCCTGCACCAGCACGCCGCCCGCGACGCCCGCCAACACCGCGAACACCGCGAGCGCGACCAGCAGCTCGACGAGCCCGAACCCGCCCCGCGCGCGGCGCATCAGTTGACCCCCGGCAGCAGCGCGGAGCCGTCCCCGACCGGGCCCGGTTCGGGACCGAACGTCACCGCCTGCACGCACGTCTCCGCCTCCGCGCCGCCGTAACAGACCGCGACGCGGTAGCGCACGGCGGACGCCCCGACGACGTCCACGGCGCCGTCGTGCTCGATCTCCGCGCGGAAGCGGTCCGGGTCCCCGACGCCGTCGCGCGCCCCGAGCTCCGGGAACGCCTCCCCCAGGCCGCCGTACGCCCAGGCGGCCGGCGTCCCCTCGGCCGCGAGGGCGCGCGGGTCGCCGCCCACCACCTCGCGCGTCAGGAACGCCAGGACCTGCCCGGCGTGCGTCCGCGCGTCGCTCGCACCGACCGCGCGGAGCGTCCCCACCGCGACGCCGGTCAACGCCGCCGTCGCGAGCGCCGTGACGGCGACGGCGATCATCACCTCGAGGATCGTGAGGCCCGCGCGGCGCCTCACGGCGTCCGCTCGCTCTCGCCGATCAGCGACACGCGGACCGTCACGGGGGCCCCCTCGACGTCGAACGTCAGGGGGTCGGGCAGGGGATCGAGCGACGCGAAGCGGCCCGGCGGGGTCGCCTCGAGCAGGACACCCGGCGTCAGGGTCGTCGGCGTGTCGGCGGGGAACGGCCAGTCGCGCTGCACGACGCCGGAGGCGTCGCGCATCTCGAGCCGGTCCCCGGCCCACGCGAGGGTCAGGGGCTCGCCCTGCGCCGCCGCCGCGACCGCGACGTCGCGGACCGCCACCCGGAAGGTCGCCACGGGGCCTTCGGCGCCCTGCCGCGCGACCGCGTCGCGCAGCGGCCCCGCACCGAGCGCCAGCGCGACGCTCAGGACCGCGACCGCGAGGATCAACTCCGCGATCGTCACGCCCGCCCGCCGCCGCACCCGCGCTCGCTCGTTCACTGCGCGCATCGTACCGGGCCGCGCGCGACGCCCGGCGTCGCGGCCCGGGGGGCGCGGCGCACCGACGCGTCCCCCGGGCCGGGCGTAGCGTGGGGCGTGGGACCCCCGCCGCGCGGGGCCCCACGGGAGGGAGGCGCCGTGCCCCCGGCCGACGCGATCTGGTCGTTGCTCGCCGCGACGTTGCTCGGCGCCATGATCGGCCTCGAGCGCGAACGCAAACGCGAACGTGCGGAGGTCCTCTTCGCCGGCGTCCGCACCATCACGCTGATCGCCCTGTTCGGGGCGGTCGGCGGGGTGCTGCACGCGTCCCTCGGGCCGGCGCCGCTGCTCGCGGCGTTCGCCGCCGTCACCGTCCTCGTCGCGCTCGGCTACTGGCGCGAATCGTCGGGCACGCGCGTGGGCGGCACGACCGAGGTCGCGGCCCTGTTGGCGTTCGCGCTGGGCGTCCTGGCCGGCCTCGGGGAGCACGTCCCCGCCCTGGCGGGCGCGGTGATCGTCACCGGCACGCTGTCGCTGCGGCAGGAGCTGCACGGCTTCGCGGGCGCCCTGACGCGCCGCGACCTGCTGGCCACCGTCCGCTTCGCGGTGTTGTCGTTGGTGCTGCTGCCGCTCGTGCCGGACGCCCCCCTCGGGCCGTGGGGCGTGTGGAACCCGCGCACCATCTGGACGTTCGTGTTGCTGATCAGCGGCGTGTCGTTCCTCGGTTACGTCGCCGTGAAGGGCGTCGGCACCCGCCGCGGCATCGCCGTATCCGGCGTCCTGGGGGGCCTCACGTCGTCGACGGCGGTGACGCTCGCGTTCGCGCGGCGCGCCCGCAGCGACCCGGCCCTCACCGGCACCCTCGCGACCGGCCTGCTCGCCGCGAGCGCCGTCGCCGGCCCCCGCCTCGTCCTGCTCGTGTGGGTCGTGGAACCCACCTTCGCGCCGTGGGCGGCGCTGCCCCTGGCGGCGATGGGGGCGGTGTTGGGGGTCGGCGTGGCGTTCGCGGCGCGCCGCGAGGGGGACGGCGCGCCGGAGGTGACGGTCCGCAACCCGTTCGAGCTGCGCGCCGCCTTCGCGTTCGCCGGCGCCTACGCCCTCGTCGTCCTCGTCGTCCGCGCCGCCCGCGAGACGCTCGGTGCGTCGGGCCTCCTGGCCGCCGCCGGCCTGGCGGGCCTCACCGACCTCGACGCGATCAGCCTCTCCCTCGCCGAGCAGCACGCCGGCGGCCTGCCGCCCGGCGTCGCGGCGCTCGCGGTCGGCGTGGCGGCGGCGGCGAACTGCGCCGTCAAGGGTGTCCTCGCCGCGACGCTGGGCGGCGCCCGCCTCGGGCGGGCGACGCTGCCGTGGCTGGCGGTCGCCGCCCTCGCCGCGGTCGCGGCGGGCGCCGCGGTAGGGCCGTGGCTCGGGCGGTTCGGGGCCGGCTGACGGCGCGATCCCGCCGAAGGTGGGACACTACGGAGAAAGTGGGCGGAGCGCGCCGCGGGCGCGCGCGACCCGACGTGTAGAATCACGGTCCACGAGGAGGCCCCCATGACCGAGATCCATCGCGGACTCGCCGGCGTGAACGTCGACACCAGCCAGATCTGTTCGATCGACGGCGAGCGCGGCGAACTGATCTACCGCGGTTACGACATTCGCGAGCTCGCCGACCAGGCGTCGTTCGAGGAGGTCGTGCACCTCCTCTGGTTCGGGGAGCTCCCGACCCGGTCGGAACTCGATGCGCTCCGCGGGCAGCTGCGGCCGGCGTTCGACCTGCCCGGCGACGTGCTCGACCTGCTCGCGCGCATGCCGAAGGGCACCGCCCCCATGCATGCGCTCCGCACCGCCGTCAGCGCCCTCGCGGCGTTCGACGACGACGCGGACGACGTGAGCGAAGCGAACCTCCGGCGGGTCGGCGCGTCGCTGCTCGGCCGGATCCCGGCGATCGTGGCGGCGTACCAACGGCTGCAGGCCGGCCAAGAACCGGTCGCGCCGGACCCGAACCTGTCGGTCGCGGCGAACTTCCTGCGGATGGTGAACGGCGAGGAACCGACCGACGCCGCCACCCGCGTGATGGACGTCGCGTTGGTGCTGCACGCCGAGCACGGGTCGAACGCCAGCACCTTCGTCGCCCGCGCCACCGCGTCCAGCCTCACCGACCCCTACAGCGCCATCGCGGCGGCGATCGGTTCGCTCAAGGGCCCGCTGCACGGCGGCGCGAACTACGGCGTGATGGAGGCGCTCGAGGGCATCGGGGACGTCGCCGGCGTCGAGCCGTACGTGCACGCCAAACTCGCGGAGGAGGGCGGTCGCGTGATGGGCTTCGGGCACCGCGTCTACCGCGTGATGGACCCCCGCGCGACGATCCTCAAGGGCGTCAGCGAACGCCTCGCGGCGGAATCGGGCGACGCGAAGTGGTTCGAGATGAGCCTCGAGATGGAGCGCGTCATGGACCGCGCGATGGAGGCGAAGGGCAAGGCCGTGAAGCCCAACGTCGATTTCTTCAGCGCGTCGGTCTACCGCATGCTGGGCTTCGCGAAGGAGACCTACACGCCGATCTTCGCGCTCTCCCGCACGGCCGGCTGGATGGCGCACCTGTTCGAGCAGTACGCCGACAACCGCCTGATGCGCCCCCGCCTCGTCTACGAAGGCCCCAAGGGCAAGACCTTCACGCCGATCGATCGGCGCGGCTGAGCGCCGGCCGCCTCCGGGCGGCGGGCCTCGACGCGCCGGAGGGCCGGGGGTTCCCCGGCCCTCCGGCGTTCAGGGCAGCGTCGCCTGCAGGAAGCGGGCGATCTCTCCTTCGTACCGCTCGGGCCCTACGTTCCACGCCTCGACGTGCTCGACGCCGTCGAGGCGGACGTACGTCGGGGGGGTCGGCAGGGCGGCGGCGAAGGCGTCGATCATGGATATCGGCGTGGTCGTGTCGCCCGTGCCGGCGAACAGCAGCACCGGGACGTCCACGTCCGGTGCGATGCGGCGGCGATCCAGCGCGGCGAAGTCGACGCCGGAGCGGCGCTCCGCCACCCCCAGCGCGAGGCGCGTGACGAGGCCCGGGAGGGGCACCCCGAGGCGTTCGGCGCCGAGGCGGAACGTCGGGAACGGATCGATCAGCGGCGCGTCGAGGATCACCCCGCGCGGCGTGGGGGCGTCGTCCGGCCAGGCGTCGAGCGCCCCGAGGGCGACGCTGCCCCCCATCGAGAACCCCACGAGGACGACCTCCCGGACGCCGCGCTCGGCGAGCCACGCGACGGCGGCGAGGGCGTCGGCGACCTCGCCGTCGCGCGCGCCGTAACGGAAGAACCCGGCGGGGTCGTCGGGGGACGCGTCGTGGTTGCGGTAGCTCGTCACCAGCACCGACGCGCCCGCTTCGGCGCCGTGCGCCTCGAGCGTCGGGAGGATCCGCAACGCTTCGCTGCGCTCAGCGCGGCGGCGGCCGTGCCACACGACGATCGCGCGGTCGCCCGCCCCCTCGGGGGCGGGGATCCACCAGCCGGGCAGCGGCCCGAGGGGGCCGGGGATCTCGACGTCGGCGGCGGACACGCCCCGCTCCGCCGGGCTCGCGAACAGGGTGACGTCGATGCGGGCGGGGAGGCCCGCCGCCGGCGGGGTGCCGCGGCGCACCTCCACGCGACGCACGACCGTCCCGTCGCGGCGCTCGAGGACCGGCCCGAGCGGCCCGCCGCCCCCCTCCCACAGGAGGCCGTAGCGGCCCTCGACGTCGGTGCGGGCGGCCTGCGGCGGGGAGGCGCCGTCGGGGAGGGGCAGGACCACCTCGTAGCGGCCGTCGCCGACCTCCCGGACGGGCCCGAGGGCGAACTCGGGGAACAGCTGGTAGGGGGTGGGCTCGAGGATGCGCGCGCTGAACACCCACCCGACCGCGGTCCCCCCCACCACCAGGAGCGCCGCGGCGACCGCCAACCCCCAGAGCAGCACGCGCATCGCCCTACGGGGTGGGCGCGGGATCGACCGCGTCGGGCCAGTCCACCGCGCCGTACGTGTCGCGCCGTTGCGGGCTCGTGGAGAACATCGCGACCGGCACGCCGACGTACGCCTCGATGCGTTCCAGGTAGGCGATCAACGGCGCGGGGAGCGCCGCGCGGTCCGCGATGCCGGCCACGTCCCCCCAGCCGGGCAGCGTCTCGTAGATCGGGGCGCCCGCCGCGTCGTACCCCACCCCGACGTGGACGGCGTCGAGGCCGGCCAGCACGTCGAGCTTCGTGACGACCAGGGCGTCGAGGCCGTTGAGGTCCACGGCGTACTTGAGCTGCTCGAGGTCCAACCAGCCGACCCGGCGCGCCCGCCCGGTGGTGGTCCCGAACTCGTCCCACGGGTTCGCGCCGCTCCCGCGCAGGCGCGCGAGGGTCGCCTCGTCGTGCACCTCCGTCGGGAACGGACCGTGCCCGACGCGGGTCGTGAACGCCTTGACGACCCCCACCACCCGGCCGAGGGCGCGGTGCGAGACGCCGGCGCCGGTGAGGATGCCGCCGACCGTCGGGTGGCTGCTCGTGACGTACGGGTAGGTGCCGTAGGCCAGGTCCAGCATCGTGCCCTGCCCCCCCTCGAACATCACGCGTTCGCCGCGCGCGAGGGCCGCGCGCACGACCGCGCCGCCGTCCCCGATCCACGGCGCGAGGCGCGCGCGGATCCCCTCGAGGGCGTGGAGGGCGGCGTCCACGTCGGTCCAGCCGACGCGGGCGGTGGAGTTCGGTTTGCCGCGCAGCAGCCGCTCGAGCCGTTCGCGGAGCAGGTCGTCGTCCAGCAGGTCCCCCGCCCGCACCCCGAGGCGGCGGGCCTTGTCGCTGTAGGCGGGACCGATCCCACGTCCGGTCGTCCCGACGAACCCGCCGCCCTCGTCGTTCTTCTTGTGGTGCGGGAGCACCAGGTGCGCTTCGCTGGACAGCAGCAACGCGCCCGGGTCGCGCCGCTCGGCGAAGGCGTCGACCTCCTCGACGAGCGCCCAGGGGTCCACCACCATGCCGGCCCCCAGGACGCTCGTCGGGCGGTCGTGCAGCACGCCGCACGGCAGGTGGTGCAGCTTGAACGTCTCGTCGCCGACCGCGACCGTATGGCCGGCGTTCGCCCCGCCGGCGTACCGCACGACGTAGTCCGCGTCGTGCGCCAAGGCGTCCACGACCTTGCCCTTGCCTTCGTCGCCCCATTGGGCCCCGATCACCGCGATTCCTGGCATGCCTCACGACCTCTCGCTGGGGTTCGCGGCATGATACGCCGTCCCCGCCGCCGGGGCGCCACCCCGCGCTAGACTCGGCGGCGTGCCGCGTCGCCCCCGACCCCCCGCCCCCCGCGCCGGCGTTGCGCCGGCGCGTTCCGCCTGATGCGGCCCGCCCCCCTGGTCGGGACCGTCGTCGTGGCCGGCGTCGGGCTGTTGGGCGGGTCGATCGCGGTGGGGGCGCGCGCCCGCTTCGTCGCCGACCGCGTGGTCGGCCTCGACCCGGACGGTGAGGCGCTGGAGGTCGCCAGCTTCCACGGCGTGATCGACGAGGCACGCGTCGCGCCGGGCCCCTGGCTGGCGGACGCCGACCTGGTGGTGCTGGCCGCCCCGACCGGGTCCCTCGCGCGCCTCGCGCGCGAGCTGGCGCCGTTCCTTCGCGCGGACGCGGTGGTGACCGACGTCGGGTCGGTGAAGGGCGACGTCGTCGCCGACCTCGCCGACGTGCCCGACCTGCGCTTCGTCGGGGGGCACCCGATGGCGGGTAGCGACCGGGCCGGCGTGGCGAACGCCGACGCCGCCCTACTCGAGAACGCGGTGTGGGTCCTCACCCCGACCGAGGCGACCGACGCCGACGCGCTGGCGCGCGTCCGGGCGTTCGTGGAGGCGCTCGGCGCGCGGCCGCTGGAGCTCGCGCCCGAACGCCACGACCGCCTCGTGGCGCGCGTCTCGCACGTGCCCTACCTCGCGGCGTTGGCGCTGACCCGCCTCGCGGCGGACGACGACGACCGCGACGCGCTGATGCTGCTGGCGGCGGGCGGCTTCCGGGACCTGACGCGGGTCGCGTCGGGGTCGCCCGTCATGAGTCGCGACATGGTCCGCGGCAACGCCGGCGCGGTCCGCGCCGCGCTCGCCGACCTGCGCGCCGAACTCGACGCGCTCGAGGCGGACCTCGAGGACCGCGAGGCGCTCCTGGCGCACGCCGAGCACGCCAAACGCACGCGCGACGGGATCCCCGTCGTGCGGCGCGGGGTGTTGCCCCCCCGGCCGGAGGTGGTGCTGGCGGTCCCCGACCGGCCGGGGGAGTTGGCGCGCATCACCGCCGCGTGCGGGGAGGCGGGCGTGAACCTGAAGGAGATCGAGGTGCTCGCCATCCGCGAGGCGGGCGGCGCGGTGCGCTTGGCGTTCGAGGACCCGGCGGCGCTCGACGCGGCGGTCGAGGCGCTCCGGGCGGCGGGGTACGAGGCGCGGCCCCGCGCCACCTGAATGCCGGACGCCCCCGACGGCGCGCCCGACGTGCGCCCCGACCTGTTCGACCTGGCGGTCAACCGCGCCCGGGCGTACGCCCGGCGGACGCCGGCCGCGGCGCACGCGCGGGACGTCGAGACGCTCGCGCGGGCGCTGGAGCCGTGGGCGCTTCGCACGCGCTTCGCGTCGCGCTTCGACCCGCGCGACGTCGCCGCCTGCCTGCTGTCCGCCCCCGACGGGGAGGTCCACTGGGCCGGCGGGCGTCGCGGCGGGTGGCGGCCGGGGCGCCCGCCGCGCCCCTAGGCACCCCCGACGGGCGCATGCGTCGCGCATGTTCGTGCGCCGCGACACGATTTCGGCCCGCATCGTGGGGGGTGGACCCCCATTTCGCGGTAGATTTGGGGGGTTTCTCACAGAGACGTGGGCCCCACCTGGCTCACAATCTCGGGGAACGTCCATGGGCTCGGGCGCGTGCCGCTCGGGTACGAAAGGGAGGGCTAGACAATGGATCTACCCGTTCTGTCGGCAGGCCAGTTCGATCTGGTCTACAACTCGCTGTCCTTCGGCTTCGCCGCGATGGGCGCTGCGTTCGTGTTCTTCATGGCCGCACGCAGCCAAGTGGCGCCGAAGTACCGCCCCGCGCTTCTGGTGTCGTCGATCGTCGTGTTGGTCGCCGCCTACCACTACCTGCGGATCTTCGAGTCCTGGGGCGGCGCGTACGTCCTCGAGGGGGGCGTGGCGAACCCGAGCGGCGACCCGTTCAACGACGCCTACCGCTACGTCGACTGGCTCCTGACGGTGCCGCTCCTGCTGGTGGAGACCGTCGCGGTGCTGGCCCTCGCGCGGGAGAAGGCGAACTCGATGATCGCGCGCCTGTCGATCGCGGCGGTGCTGATGATCGCGCTCGGCTACCCCGGCGAGATCGCCGACTCGACCGGCACGCGCGTTCTTTGGGGCACGCTGTCGAGCATCCCGTTCGTCTACATCCTCTGGATCCTCTGGGGCGAGCTCGGCCAGGCGCTGGAGCGTCAGCCGGGGCAGGTCCGCGTCCTCGTGCGCAACCTGCGCCTCCTGCTGCTCGCGACGTGGGGCGTCTACCCGATCGCCTACATGGCGCCGTTCCTGGGCTTCAGCGGTCCGGACGCCGTCGTGACGCTGCAGCTCGGCTACACGATCGCCGACGTGCTGGCGAAGGCCGGCTTCGGCCTCCTGATCTACGCCATCGCCCGCGAGAAGTCGATCGCGGACGGCGAGGATCCGGTCGGCGCGCACTAACGATTCGGACGTTCGAACGACGCGCGGCGCGCCCTTCGGGGCGCGCCGCGTTCGTGTGGATCGGGACGTGGACGGCCCGGTCGGGCGTCAGTGGCTCCAGGGGCGGATGACGATCTGGCCGTCGCGCAGCATCGCCAACTCCGGACCGCGGGCGGCGTCGTCGCCGCCGTCCGCCTGTGCGACGGCGGGCCCGATGCGGAGTTGGCGGCTGGCGATGCGTTGCGCCCACACGACCGCGCGGTCGTTGCCCGCCGCGCCGGCGTGCGCCAACCCGCGCAGGGTCCCGAGCACGATGATGTCGTCGGCGGCGAGGAGCTCCGCGCCGGCGTTGACGTCCCCGATCACGACGAGGGACGCGGTCGACTCCACCCGCGCGCCCGAGCGCACGGTGCGGCCCACGACCACCGTCTCGCCGCGCGGGGTGGGCGCCCCGCCGGCGGGCGGACGCACGTCGGTGAGGGTCCCCCCCGCCGCGTCGACCGCCGCCTCGATGCGGCGGAGCAGGTCGGGGGCGACGCGCCCCGCGACCTCGACCGCGACGTCGCCCGCGAGGGCGGCGGCGTGCTCGTCGAGGGCGGCGTCGACCGCCGCCCCGTCGTCGTCGCCACCGACCTGCACCAGTACGCCGCTTCGGATGCCACGAACCTTCACCTGCGCAGCCCTCCCTCCACCACGCCGACCGGCAGGTCGAGGTGGTCCACCAGAAAGTCGCGGACGACCGGGACGGCGGTGCGCGTGCTCGACCCGGCGTTCTCGAGGAAGGCTACCACGGCGATTTCCGGCGCCTCCGACGGCGCGAACGCCATGAACCAGGCGTGCTCGAGGCCCTCCCCCGCCGCGTTCTGCGCGGTGCCGGTCTTCCCCGACACCGGCAGCGGGAAGGCGGCGGCGGGCCCGATCACGTCGCTCGACCCGAACTCCGTCACCATCGCCCGCATGCCCTCCGCCAACGTCGGCCAGACGGTGCCGGGCACGGTGCGCGAACGCACCGGTTCCGCGACGCCGCCCACCTCCGCGACGAGGCGCGGCTCGACCTGCCGACCGGCGTTCGCGAACGCGCCCGCCGCCCGGAGGGTCTGGAGCGGCGTCGCGAGGACGTCCCCCTGCCCGATCATCGTGTTGAGCGTGTAGCCGGGGTACCAGGCGGTGTCCTTCTCGGCGCGCACCCAGGCGGGGTCGGGCAGGCGCCCGCGGCGTTCCTCGGGGAGGCCCACGTCCACGCGCGCCCCGTAGCCGAACGCGCGCGCGTCGTCGTGCAGGTGCTGCGCCAGCGGCCCCCAGCCGTCGTCGAAGGCGGGGGTCTCGAGCGCGGCGTGCCAGTAGTACGTGTTGCAGCTGTCGCCGATCGCGTCGGTCACGTCGTACGAACCGCGGTGCACGGGGCTCCAGTTCTCCCACGTGATGCCCCCGTACGTCATCGACGGGCTGCACGGGTAGGTGGTGGAGGCGCCCACGTAGCCGTGCTCGAGCAACGCGTAGGAGCTGACCATCTTGAACGTCGAGGCGGGCGGGTACGCCTGCACCGCTCGGTTCTGCAGCGGCTTCGCGTCGTCGTCGGCGAGGATCGCCCCGACCACGTCCGGGTCGCTGGGCCGGTGCGTGAAGACGTTCTGATCGAAGGTCGGCGCCGACGCCATCGCCAGCACGTCCCCCGTCTCGAGGTCCATCGCCAGCAACGCCCCGCGGACCGTCGAGAGCGGCGGCAGGTCCTCCTCCGCGCGGTAGGCGTTCACGTACCGCGCCGCGCCGCGCAGGGCGTCCTCCGCCGCCCGCTGCGCGCCGACGTCCAGCGTCGTGCGCACGTCCCGGCCCGGCCGGGGCGCGACGAGTTCCTGGCGGCGGACCGCCACCCCGCGGTTGTCGACCTCCACCAGCTCCACCCCGGGCCGCCCGAAGAGGCGGTCCTGGAGGCCGGCCTCGAGCCCCATGACGCCGACCATGTCGTCGGGGGCGTAGCCGGGGTGGCGTTCGGGGTCGGCGAGGCCGGTGTAGCCGATCGCCTGCGCGGCGAGGTTGGTGGGGTAGATCCGTTCGAAGCGTTCGCGCAGCACCAGGTTCGCGTGGCCCGCGACGCGCTCCTCGAGCGCCGGCACGAGCGCGTCGGGCACGTTCCACGCCGCCACCGCCCCGTTGCGGGCCTCCTCCGCGTCGGTGGGGTCGGGCGGGTCGGGCGGCCCCCCGAGATCCAGGAGGCGGGCGACGCGGTCCCATGCGTCGATCGGACCGCCGAGGTACATCAGGTCGTACGCCACGCGGTTGCCGGCCAGCACCGTCCCGTCGCGCGCCAGGATGCGCCCCCGGAGGGGCGGGATGCGGCGTTGCTCGGTGGCGTTGCGTTGCGAGAGGTCGCGGAACTGGTCCTCCTGCGCCAACTGCAGCCACGCCAACCGCCCCGTGAACAACGCCAGGATCGTCCAGGCGACCGCCAACAGGACCCGCATGCGCGAAATCACGCCGTCCGCCTCCCCTTCGCCCCCGCGCGACGCAGGAGCGCCTCCGCCCACGGCCACGCCGCCAACGCCACCGCGCCGGTCAGGACGGTCTCGCTGACCGCGACCGCCACCAGCCGCACGCCGTCCACCGGTTCGCCCGACAACCACGCCAGCAACGCGAACGCCACCAGCCACTTCCCGGCCTGGGCGGCCACGACGATCACCAGCCGCTCGAGGACGCCCGACCCGGACAGCTGCATCCGCACGGCGGTCGCGGCGAGCGCCGCGCCCGCCAGCTGCATCGCGTGACTCCCGAGCACCCCGTACCCGATCACGTCCTGCAGCAGCCCGACGCCGTACGCCGCGAGCAGCAACTGCCACGGCGCCAACCGCCCGAGCCACGTCAGGACCGCCACCAGGAACAGGTCCGGGGCGGGCAACGTGCCGAACAGGCCCGACAGGAGCCCCTGCGCCAACAGGAGCGTCAGGTAGAACGCGGCGATCCGCACGGGGAGAGCGTACCGCGGGTCGCCGCCGCACGCCGCGCGGCCCTGGGGTAGCCTTCGCCGCATGGCGACCTTGTTGATTCACGGAGGGGCGGGCCGCATCCGCGAGGACCGACGCGCCGCCTACGAGGCGGGCCTCGCCGCCGCCCTCGACGCCGGCTTCGCGGCGTTCGAGGCGGGCGGCGACGCGACCGACGCGGTGCAGGCCGCCGTCCGCCGCATGGAGGACGACCCGCACGCCTTCAACGCCGGGACCGGCAGCGCCCCGACGTCGGCCGGCACGATCGAGTGCGACGCGGCGATCATGCGCAGCGACGGCGCGGCCGGCGCCGTCGCCTGCGTCGCGCACGTCCGCAACCCCGTCACCCTCGCGCGCCGCGTCCTCGAGGAGGGCCGGCACGTCCTCCTCGTGGGGCCCGGCGCGGAGGCGCTCGAACCCGACCCCGTCGCGAACGAGACGCTGCGGACCGACGCGGCGCGCGCCGACCTGGAGCGGTGGCGGGCGCGCGGCGGGGACCCCGAAGCGTCCGCGACGTGCGGCGCGGTGGCGCTCGACGACGCCGGACGCCTCGCCGCCGCCACCAGCACCGGCGGGGTGCTGGGGCAACACCCCGGGCGGGTGGGGGACGCCCCGATCCCCGGGGCGGGCACGTGGGCGGACGCGGACGTCGCGGTCAGCTGTACCGGGAAGGGCGAAGCGTTCCTCGTGACCGCCGCCGGCCGCGCGTTGGCGTGCGACCTGGCGGCCGGCACCGCAGCGGACGACGCCGTCCGCGCCCGCCTCGCCGCGGTGCGCGCGGCGGGGGGCGAGGGCGGCCTCATCGCGTTGCGCCGCGACGGGACGCTGCTGCACGGCTTCGACACGCCGCAGATGGCGTTCGCGTGGCGGCGCGACGGCCCCGCGGGCCGCGAGGAGGCGTGCGCCGTGGGCCAGGACGGCGCCGTCGTCGTGCGACCCTGACGCCGTGATCCACACCGTCACCGTCAACCCCGCGCTGGACCTCACCTACCGGGTGCCGGGCCTCGCGTTCGACGACACCGTCCGGGCGCGCGAGGTCCTGCGCGCGCCCGGCGGGAAGGGCGTGAACGTCTCGCGGGTCGCGACCCGCCTCGGGCACCCGACGGTCGCGATGGGCTTCGTCGGGGGCCGCGCGGGCGACGAGATCGAGGACCGGCTCCGCGACGAGGGGGTGCGCACCTGGTTCGCGCGGCACGACGCCCCGACGCGGACGAACGCGATCGTGCAGGACGACGCCGGCCGGCAGGTCCGCATCTCCGGGCCCGGCCCGCGGGTCGACGAAGCGCAGGTGGACGCGCTGGTCGACAGCCTCTTCGAGCTGCGCGCGCCGGACGTGCTGGTCCTGAGCGGCAGCCTGCTGCCCGGCGTCCCGAGCGACCTGTACGCGCGCGTCGCGCGTCGCGCCGCCGCCGACGGCGTCGCGACGGTCGTCGACGCCGACGCGGAGCTCGGGACGGCCCTCGAGGCGGGCGTGGCGTGGATCAAACCCAACGCGTACGAACTCGGGCGGTTGACCGGCCTCGAGGTCACGGACGTCCCCAGCGCCCGCGCGGCGGCGGACGTCGCCCGCGCGAAGGGGGCGGACGTCGTCGTCACCAGCCTCGGGCGGCAGGGGGCGCTCTGGTCGAGCGCGGAGGGGCACTGGCACGCCACCGCCCCGGAGGTGGAGGTCGATTCCGCCCTCGGGGCGGGGGACGCCCTCCTCGCGGGGGTCGCGAGCGCGCGCGCCGACGGCGCGACGCCGGCCGACGCGTTGGCGTTGGGGGTCGCCTGCGGCACCGCGACCGCGATGACGCCCGGCACCGACCTGTGCCGCCGCGAGGACGTCGACGCGCTGCGGCCTCGCGTCCGCGTCACGGCCCTCGACTGAGCGCCCGCGACCGCCTCCGCGGCCGACCTCAGGACCCGAACAGGTTCGGCAGTTCGCTCTCCTCGACCAGCACCTCGCGAGGTTTGCTGCCGACGTGCGGGCCGACCACCCCGAGCGCCTCGAGGGAGTCCATCAACTTCCCCGCGCGGGCGTGCCCGACCTGCATGCGGCGCTGCAACCGACTGACGCTGGCGTTCCCCTCGCGAATCACGAGCTCCGCGGCGGCGCGCAGCTTGTCGTCGTTCCAATCGACCAACCCCGACGCCTCGGAGTCGTCCTGCGACACCGGCTCGAAATCGCCGCCGTACGCCTCGACGAACTCGTCGTCGAAGTACTGCCGACGCAGGAACGCCGCGACGGTCGCCATCTCCTCCTCGCTCACGAACGGGCCCTGGAGGCGGACGGGCTTCACGAGGCCCGGCTGGTAGAACAGCGCGTCGCCGTTCCCGACGAGGCGTTCGGCGCCCATGGCGTCGAGGATCGTGCGGGAGTCGTGACTCGAGCTGACGGCGAACGCCATGCGGGCGGGCACGTTGACCTTGATGAGGCTGGTGATGATGTCCACCGACGGGCGTTGCGTCGCGAGGATGAGGTGCATGCCGGTCGCGCGCGCCATCTGCGCGAGCCGCATGATCGCCGACTCGACCTCCTTCGGGCTGGTGATCATCAGGTCGGCGAGCTCGTCGATGACGATCACGACGAACGGGAGTTGCGGCAGGTCGAGGTTGCGGGCCTTCTCGTTGTACTGATCCAGGTTCTTCGCCCCGATGCGGCTCATCATCTTGTAGCGCCGCTCCATGTGCGTCACCGCCCCCAACAGGACGCCGGCGGCGTCGGAGGGGTTCGTCACGACCGGCCGCACCAGGTGCGGAATGCCGTCGAACGGCGTGAGCTCCACCATCTTCGGGTCGATCATCAGGAACCGCAGGTCGGTCGGGAGGAACGTGTAGATCAGGCTCGCGATGAAGGTGTTGACCGCAACCGACTTGCCCGACCCCGTCGATCCGGCGATCAGGAGGTGCGGCATCTTCGCGAGGTCCGCGACCGTCATCTCCCCGTCGATCGACTTCCCCAGGATCAACGGGAGGCGCGCCCGCGCCCGCTGGTAGCTCGGGGCCCCGATCGCTTCGCGGAAGCGAATCAGGTCCCGGTCGGCGTTCGGGACCTCGAGCCCGATGACGCTCTTGCCGGGGATGGGCGCCTCGATGCGGACCGAGCTCGCCGCCATCGCGAGCGCCAGGTCGTCGGACAGGTTCGCGAACCGGGCGATCTTCTCCCCCGGCGCGGGCTCGACCTCGAAGCGGGTGACGGTCGGGCCCCGCACCGAACTCACGACGCGCCCCTGGAGCTTGAAGTTCGCGAGCGTCGCGTCGATCCGCTCGACGCGGTCCTGCGCCTCCCGCCGTTGCCCCGACGGGTCGCCCGCCCCCGGCGGGATCGGGTCGAGCAGGTCCAGGGGCGGCAGCTGCACCGGGATCCCGCCGACCTCCGGCACGTCCCCCGCCCCCGGGACGCTCGGGAGGCGCGGGTCCTCGAGGGCGTCGAGCCCCGCGTCCCCGCCCAGGCCGTCCCCCTCGACGTCGGTCGCGTCGAACGGCGGGACGGCGTCCGCGTCCCCGGCGGGATCGGGGTCCCCCGCGTCGGCCTCCGGTCCGCCGGCCCCGCCGGACAGGTCGTCGGCGTCCAGCGGCGCCGGGTCCCCCGGGGCGCCCCCCACCGCGACCGCGCCGCCGTACGCGCGCGCTTCGGCGTCGCTGCGCTGGTCGCGCAGCGCCGCCCGCCAGGCGTCCACCTCCCCGAGCAGCGCCACCCCCTGGGCCTCCGCGGCGTCGGCGAGCGCGACGTCGAACGCGGCGACCGGCTCCTGGTCGCCGTACGCCTCCACGAGGTCGCCGACCTCCCCCGCGAGGCCGCGCCACGCGTCGAGGCGTTCGCAGTGCCCCTCGAGGGTTTCCGCGGCGTCGGCCACCTCGCGGTACGCCGCGAGGCGCGCCGCGTGCGCCTCGCTCGCCGCCACGAGGCCGTGCGCGTCGACCTCCATCAGGGCGGCCTCCGCCTGGTCGCGTTCGCGGGTGAGGCGCCGGTAGCGGGCCTGCAGCGCCGTGACGTCCAGCGCCAAGCGGCTGCGCAGCGCGTCGAGCGCCGCTTCGGCGCGCGACGCGCCGGACAGGCTCTGCTGCAGGTCCCGCCCCCGGGCCTCCACCCACGCCGCGAAGTCGCGCACGCCCTCGGCGCGGAGGTGGCCGACGAGATCGGTCGCGCGGGCGGTGGTGAAGTCGTCCACCGCCGCCCGCCACGTCGCGACGTCGGCGCGGGCCTCCTCGAGCGCCGCTGCGTCCGCCCGGCCGACCTTGGCGCGCACCGCGCCGACCTGCTCCCGCCAGCGGCTCAGCTCGCCGCTGCCGGGGTACAACCCCGCGAGCGCGTCCAGTTCCCGTTCGATGCGCTTCGCGTCGCCGCGCACGAGCGCCACGTCCGCGCGGAACGCCGCGCGGGCCTTCACCGCGCGGCGGGCGGCGGCCAGCGTCCGGGCGGTGCGCGCCAGCGTCCGTCCCGACGCCACGAGGGTCGTGCGCAGGATGCGGGTGGGGCGCCACGCCAGCATCGTCTCGACCCCCAACGTGACCGCCACCGCCGCCGGGAGGACCGCCAGCGCCGCGCCGCCCGGCCCGAGCGCCGCGCGGAGCGCGGCGCCCCAGGTGCCGGCGCCGTCCGGCGGGAGGACCGCGAGGAGGGCCCAGGTCGCGGCGACGGTGAGGAGGTAGCCGAGCAGCACCCGCGGCCAGCCGGGGGGGTTGCGGCGCAGTAGGAAGGCGCCGCCCAACAGGACGAACGGGACGGGAAGGGCGTACGCGGCGCCCCCGACGCGACCGAGGACCGCGTCGCGCACGAGGACGCCGAGGTCGCCGGTCGGGAGGGCGGGCACCAGGAGGCCGGCGAACGACGCGCCGGCGGCGAGGAGGACCAGCCCGACCGCCTCGAGGTCGACGCTGCGTCCGGGGGGCGCCCCACCCTTCGATCCCGCCCCCTTGCCCCCGCCGCGCTTCGCGCGGCGGGGGGACGTGGGGGCGCTGCGGGAGCGGTCTCGAGCCACGCCGGAGTCTATCGCGGGTCGCGCCGCGGACCCGTCCTAGGCGTCGGCGTCCGCCGCGTCGCCGTCGCCGTCCGCGTCGGTCGCGACCGGGGTGGCGGGGGCGTACGCCGGCCGGCCGAACAGGTGGTCCTCGAGGATCAGCTTCGCGAGCGCGACGAGGGGGACGGCGAGCAACGCCCCGACGATCCCGAACAGGCCCAACCCCGCGAGGATCGCGAGGAGGACGGTGACGGGGTGCAGGTCGACGCTGCGCGAGAGGATCATGGGGCCCAGCACGTTCGCTTCGATCTGGTTGGCGACCACGAACACGACGACCGCCAGGAGCGGCGCCCACGGCCCGACCGTGAAGCCCAGGAGGACGGCGGGGATCGTCCCGACGATCGGCCCGAGGTACGGCACGAGGTTGAAGATCGCGGCGAGGAAGCTGATGGCGGTCGCGAGCGGGATCCCGATCAGGGACAGGCCCACCCAAATCAGGAGGCCGAGCAGGATCGTCACCAGGATCTGCCCGCGCAGGTACCCGCCGACCGCCCGGTCGGCCTTCTGCGTCAGGTCGTCGGCCAGGGGCCGCCACCGGGTCGGGACGTACGCCCGGAAGTTCCGCACGAAGCGGGGGAAGTCGTACAGGAAGTAGGCGCTCACCAGCACGATCAGGAACACCTGCAGCGTCGCGGACACGAGGCTGGTCGCGCCGCTCACCAGCATCGACGGGCCGCCCGTCGCGAAGCCCTCGAACAGCTCCAGGAGGTTCGCGACGACCGCCTCGAGGAGGCCGGCGACGCGGTCCTGCGCCTGCGCGGCGAGGTCCCCGTCCGGCGTGAGGCCGAGGCGTTCGTCGAGGAACGCCCCGACGGACGGCGGGAGGCCGGCGACGAGGCGTTCGACCCACCCCCCGAGCGCCCCTAGGCGGTCGCCCAACGCGCGCACCGCGCCGGGAATGAGGTTGACGAAGCGGGTGAGCTCGACGACGACCTGGCCGAACAGCAGCGAGCCGAACACGAACAGTTGCAACAGCGCCACGTAGACCAACGCCACGCCGATCGAGCGGCGCACGCGAATGCGTTGCAGCGCCTCGACGACCGGGTTGAGGACGTACGCGAGGACGAACCCGATCACGCCGACCTGCAGGACGAAGGCGTACCGCTCGCGCAGGGTCCAGGCCAACGTCGCGAGGAGGACCGCCAGCGCGACGTACGTCGCGGCGCGGACCCACACGTTGCGCCAGGCGACCTCGAACGCCGTCACGGGACGCGACGTCACGGCGTGCGCCGTCACGGCGTGCGCGGCGTCGGGGGAGGACGGCGCGGCGCCGGCCCCGTCGGCGGG
>JAVLCF010000021.1:24443-24921 GCA_031581195.1 Trueperaceae bacterium
ACCGTCGCGTGGAACGCCGTCCTGGGGGGGCACGTCGCCATCGTCGTTCACGACGGCGAGTCTAGCAGGTCCCCCTCGCGCCGCTCGGGCGCCTCCCCCTCCGTCCGCCGGAGGCGGTGCACGGCGGGGCGGTGCCCCCCGTGGAACACCCGCAGGGTGCCGTCGGGACGCCACGCGTCCCCCGCCGCCGCCAGGGCGGCGTCGAACGCCCGGAGGGCGTGCGTGACGATCCACGCCCGCCCGCCGGGCACCACGAGCCGCGACGCTTCGCGCAACAGCGCGGCGTAGAGGTCCGGGAGGTCCGCCGTCTCCCCGACCGCGTCGCCCCAGGGCGGGTCGGCGACGAGGACGTCGAAGGCGGCGTCCGGCAGGTCCGTGGCGGTGGCGTCCGCGAGCCGCAGCTGGACGGCCGGTCGGGACCGCGCCGGGGGGGCGGCCGCACCGTCGTCGGGGGGCAGGAGGTCGTCCTCGACGCGGG
>JAVLCF010000022.1:0-11142 GCA_031581195.1 Trueperaceae bacterium
GCTTCGCCCTCGACCCCGACGGGGACGTCGCGGAGGCGAACGAAACGAACGCGGTCGCGACGGCGTCGTTCACCGTCGCGTCGCCCCCACCGAACGACGCGTTCGCCGACCGCATCGCCCTCGACGGGGCGTCGGGCGTCGTGACGGGCACGACCGAGCTCGCGAGCCGCGAACCGGGCGAACCGGACCCGACGTACTACGTCCCGCCCGGCGCGTCGGTGTGGTGGTCGTGGACGCCGGACGCCACCACGCGCGCGACGTTCGACACCCGCGGCAGCGACTTCGACACCGTCCTGGCGGTGTACGAGGGCACCGCCCTCGACGCCCTCGTGCCCATCGCGTACGACGACGACGAATCGACGGGGGACGCCACGATGACCAGCCGCGTGACGTTCACCGCCCGCGGCGGCACGCCGTACGCGGTCGTCGTCGACGGCTACACCGACGCCGACGCCGCCGACCCCGCGCCGGAGACCGGCGCGGTGCGGCTCACCTGGTCGAGCGACCCGGTCGCGTGCGACGTGGCCGCCCGCGACCTGCGGCGCTTGGGCGACGCCGACGGCGACGGCGCCGTCACCGCCGCCGACGCGTTGCGGGCGCTCCGGGCGGTGGAGGCGCCCGCCCTGCAGGCGGTCGGGGACGACCCCCTCCGGGCGGAGGGCCGCCACCTCGACCTGGACGGCGACGGCGCGACGACCCGGGCGGACGCCCAGGCGCTGCTCGACGTCGCGACCGGCGCGGTGGAGGCGCCCCGCCTGCACGCCGCGCGCACCGCGCTGACGCTCGGGCGGGGCGAGGTGGGGTGCGTGGTCGTCGGCAACGCCGGCGCCGGCACGCTGCCGCCCCTGACGGTCGAGGCGGGCCCCGGCGCGTGGGCGCGGGACGTCACGCCGGCCGGGATGGGCCCCGGGCGGGTCGTCGCGGTCGTCCGCGACGGGGAGGCGGGCGGCACCGTCACCCTCGACGCGGGGCCGGCGGGCACGGTGCGCCTGGACGTCGCCGCGCCCTAGAACAGGTCGCCGACGTCGACCGGGTCGCCCGGGTCGACGTAGCCGGTGTCCATCTGCGCCAACTGCAGCGTGCCGGAGACGTCGTCGTTCACGCCGTGCCACCAGGTGTACGCCTCGAGGACCCACATGCCGGACTCGCGGGTGCCGTTCCCACTGCCCTTCGTGCCCCCGAACGGCATGTGGGCCTCCGCGCCGTTGGTGGTGTTGTTGATGCTGGTCATGCCCGCCTCGATGCGCGACTTGAAGGCGTACGCCCCCTCGCGGTCCTGCGTGTAGATGGCGCTCGAGAGGCCGTAGTCGACGGCGTTGGCGACGTCGATCGCTTCGTCGACGCCGTCGACCTTCACGAGGTTGATGGTGGGCCCGAAGATCTCCTCGCGGAACTGCCGCATGTCCGGCGTGACGTCCTCCCACACGGTCGGCCAGCCGTAGTAGCCGGTCGTCGGGTCGCCCACCCACCCGGCGGGGGCGTTGCCCTCGGTGATGCGGCCCTCCCCGTAGAGTTTGGTGGCGCCGTCCTCCGCCCCCCAGGCGTAGTGCTCCTCCCAGCGCTCGTAGAAGCGGCGGTTGATGAACGGTCCGTACAGGACGTCCTCGTGCAGCTGCGGATCGCCGATCTTCACGTCGCGGACCGCCTCGAGGAAGCGACGCTTGAAGGCGTCGTAGATCGGCGCGTCGATGATCACGTTCCCGGCGCTGGTGCAGCGCTGCCCGCCGGTCCCGAACGCGCTGAACAACGCGCCGTGCACCGCGTTGTCGAGGTCCGCGTCGCGGAGGATGACGAGCGGGTTCTTACCGCCCAGCTCGAGCGTCGGGTGCAGCAGGTTACGGCCCGCGATCGCGCCGACCTCGCGCCCGACGCGGGTCGAGCCGGTGAAGGCGAACTTGTGGACGCGCCCCTCGTCCATCATCGAGATGAGGTGCTGCCCGGCGGCGTCCTTGCCGCCCCCGAACACGACGTTGACGACGCCGGCCGGCACGCCGGCCTCCTCGATGAGCCGCACGAAGGCGTACCCGGACGCGGGGGCGTCCTCGCTGGGCTTCCAGACGATCGTGTTGCCGGTGACGAGGGCCGGGATGATCTTCCAGGAGGGCACCGCGACCGGGAAGTTGCCGGCGGTGACGATGCCGACGACGCCCAACGGGCGGCGGTAGGTCGTCAGCTCCTTGTTCGGCATTTCGCTGGGGACCGTCTGGCCGTACAGGCGGCGGCCCTCGCTCTGGAAGAAGGCGCACGTGTCGATCGCCTCCTGCACCTCGCCGCGCGCCTCCTTGAGGGTCTTGCCCATCTCGCGCGACACGAGCCGCGAGAGGCTCTCCTTCTCGCGCTGGATGGCGCGCCCGATCGTACCGATCAGTTCCCCGCGGACCGGCGCCGGCACCGCCGACCAGGCGGGGAAGGCGTCGTTCGCCGCGTCGCAGGCGGCGCGCACCTCGTCCGGGCCGGCTTCGGGGAACACCCCGACGACGTCGTCGTGGCGGCTGCTGTTGCGGCTTTCGAAGGTCGTGGCGGAGGCGACGTCGCGCCCTCCGATGCGATGGGCGTAGGTGCGGGCCATGGCGTCCTCCTCGGGCGCGCCGCGGGGGCGCGCAGGCGCGTGTGGGGCGAGCCTTCGCCCCGGTGGGTTGGGCGGAGGCTAGCACGGCCGGTCCGACGGGCCCGCGGCCCACCCCCGCACGCGCGGAGGGGGCACGCGGCGAAACGCCGTCGCAGGCGGCGTCGCCGCGCAGAATCCCCGCAACATAATTTTTTTTATGTTATTCTCCAAACGTGGAGTGGAGGTTCTACGGACGCGACGAAGAACGGGATCTCGTCGGCCGGATGGTGGACCGCGAGCGCTGGTTCTTCGCGCGAATCACGGGGCGTCGCCGGATCGGCAAGACCGCCCTCGTGCGACACGTCCTCGAGCGTCGCCCGCGTCGCCCGGTGGTGTACGTCCAACTCCCCGATGCCGGCCCAACCGGCGTGCTGGCGGCCTTTCGCGATGCGCTCGACGTGTTCGACGTTCCCCACGACGTCGTGTCCGCCCCGACCACGCTCGTTGGCCTCGCCCAAGCGGTGCGTACCCTCGTCGAACACGGGTACGTCGTGGCCATCGACGAGTTCCAGTACGCCAATCGTGCCGCGATCGCCCCCCTGACCTCCCACGTACAGGCGGTCGTCGACGACCTGGCCGCCACGTCACGCCCGAACGTCGGCGGACTCATCGTGCTCGGGTCGATCCACGCGGACCTCGTCGCCCTCCTCGAGGATCGCCGCGCTCCACTCTACGCGCGCACCACCGACGAACTCGAACTCCACCACCTGGACGTCGCCAGCGTCCTCCGCATCCTCGCCGACCACGCCACGCCCGACCCCTACCGGTTGTTGTTCTTCTGGAACCTGTTCGAGGGGATCCCGAAGTTCTACCGGGACGCCTTCGAACAGGGCGTCCTCGCCGCCGACCGACGGGACGCTTTGTCGGCCCTCTTCTTCCGTTCGTCCTCTCCGCTGCGATCCGAAGCCGAACGGTGGTTCCTCGCCGAACTCCGTGGCCGGTACGACACGGTCCTGAAGTACGTCGCCCGCCATCCCGGGTGCACGCACGGCGACCTCGTCGATCACGTCCGCAGAACCGAAGCGGACGACAGCCGTCAGGTGGCAAGCTACCTGAAGGCGCTCGAGGAACGATTCGCCATGATCGAGCGACGCCACCCCATGTTCGCTTCTGCGAAGGCACGCAAGAGCCGCTACTACGTCCGCGACAATTTCCTCCGCAGTTGGCTAGGGGCTCTGCAAGCCCCCACGAGCGCCCTCGCGTTTCGCCCCGAAGCGGACCTCGTCGCGCGCGCCGACGACGCGCTGCGCAGAGTGGAGGGGTACGGTCTCGAGCGCTTGGTCCGGACGCTGTACGAGGAGCGCAGCCGGAAAGGGGTCGGCGATTTTCCGCTCGGCGAGGCGGTGGGAGGGTTCTGGAATCGCGGAGACGCGGACATCGATCTCGTCGCGACCCACGCCGACGAGCGCCGCCTCCGCGTCGGGACCGTCAAGCGAGACGCCGGACGCCTCCTTCCCAGCCTCGACGCCCTCCAGGCGAGCACAGACGCGCTCCTGAGGCGCGTCCCTCGCTACCGAGGATGGACGATCGAACCCGTCGCCGTGGCACCCATCGTCGATCGCGACCTTCGCGCGGCGCTCGAGGCACGCGGCGTCCGCGCCCAAGATCTCCACGACCTCACCCACGATCTCCTCTGACGAACCGGACGACGCCCCCGCCCCCCACCCGCCGGTATCGTTCACGCCATGCCGCTCGCCCCCAAACGCGTGACGATTCACGCCGTGCAGTTCGTCGGCACGAACGTCGAGATGACCTGGACGGTGGACCCGACGGACCTCGACGACGCGACCCCGGAGGCGGTCCTCCGGGAGCTCGACGCGCTCCTCGCGTCGAAGCTCCGCATCCACGCCGCCGACCCGACCGGCACGCTGGACGGCCACCCGCGCTTCAGCGTGATGGGCTCCCCCCTGGAGCGGTTGTGGCACAAGATCGGCCCGCCGATGACGCTCACGATGATCAAGCACGCCTCGGCGACGCTCGACCTCTCGGAGCAGAACCTCGTCCGGCAGGGGCAGGGCCTGATGCGGACGTACGGCGACGCGGACCCCGGTACCCCCTGGACGCCGTGGGACGCCGGGAAGCTCCTGGGGCTCCTGCTCGCCACGCCCACGCTGCACGCGCACGGCCCGGTGCGGGTGTTCGACGTCGCCGTCGAGGACGGGGCGTTCCCGCAGGCGATCCTGCCGACCTTCGAGGCCGATCAGGCGGCGGCGGGCGGCGTCCCGGTCGCGCTGCCGAGCGGGCTCCGCGACGCGTTGGCGTGAACCCCACCCCCACCCGGGAGCCCGGCGCCCGCGCGGCGGGTCAGCGGAAGCTGACGAGCGCCACGTAGTACGCGACGGTGAGCACCACCGGGAGGCCGGAGACGCCGACCGCGATCGCGTTCGCGTTCGCGAAGAAGGCGACCGCGGCGGCGGCGACCGCGGCGAAGGTGACGAACGGGTACGCCCAGAAGCCGGTCAGCCAGGCGCCCGACAGCTCCACCTGCGAAATGAGGCCGGCCCCGTTGCCGTACGCGAGGGCGGCGATGATCCAGAACAACAGGACGGCCATCGCCCCGCCGACGCCGGCGAGGAGGCCCAGGATGGCGCTGATGCGATCGATCTGCGGCATGCGCGGAGGATAGCACCCCCGCCCCCGACCGGCCGCACGGGGGGACGCTCGCCGTCGCACGCGCGGGCTACCGTGACGGCGTGTTCGGCCCGAGCCCCGCCCCCCCGTCCGCCTCGCCCCTCCGGTCTCCCCACGGGATCCGCGTCGCCGTCCCCCTCCTCGCCCTCGCGTTCGCTCTTGCGGCCTGCGAGATCGGCGCGCCGGCGCCCGACCCCGGTCGCCTGGAGGGCAGCGTCCGCTCCGCCCGCGTCATCGCCGACGACGCCCCGCCCTTCCGGGCCGGCGAGATCGTCGTCGGCTTCGCCGGCGGGCCGCGCCTCCGGCCGGCCGGCACGCTCCGCGTGCAGGGCACCCCCCTGCGCCGCACCGGCCGCATCGGCGCGCTCGACGTCGCCCGCTACGACGCCCCCGGCGCCGACGAAGAGGCGACCCTCCGCCTCGCCGCCGCCCTGGCCGAACGGCCCGACGTGCGCTACGCCCACCCGAACTACCTCGTGCGTACCCTCCGCACCCCGAACGACCCGCTGTACCCGGACCAGTGGCACTACCCCGCCCTCGATCTGCCCGGCGCGTGGGACGTCACGACCGGCGACGCGGACACCGTCGTCGCGGTCGTCGACAGCGGCATGGCGGTCCGGATCGGGGATCCGGGGGCGTCGCACGCCGACCTGTACGACCGGGTGATCGGCGGGTACGACTTCGTGAGCGACGCCGCCACCGCCGGCGACGGCGACGGGCGCGACGCCGACCCGTACGACCCGAGCGCGTTCAGTCACGGCACGCACGTCGCCGGGACGATCGGCGCGTCGACGAACAACGCCATGGGCGTCGCCGGCGTCGATTGGCGCGCGGGGCTGCTCAACGCCCGCGCCCTGAACGGCGACGGTCTCGGCACCGTCTTCGACGTCGCCGACGCGCTGACGTGGTCGGCGGGGCTGGCGACCGACGACGCCCCGACGAACCCGGATCCGGCGCACGTGATCAACCTCAGCCTCGGCGGGGAGGGCAGCTGCTACCCGGTGTTCCAGGACGCCCTCGACCGGATCGAGGCGTCCGCGCCGCAGAGCGCGATCGTGGTGGTGGCCGCCGGCAACGAGGCGGTCGACGCCGGGACCACCAGCCCCGCCAGCTGCCGCGGCGTGATCGCGGTCGGGGCGACGACGCGCGACGGCGACCGCGCCTGGTACTCGAACCACGGCGCATCGATCGACGTCATGGCGCCGGGCGGCGACGGGACGGACCCCATCTACAGCACCAGCCCCTACGGCGGGGACCGAAACGCGTACGTCGGTACGACGGGCACCTCGATGGCCGCCCCGCACGTCGCCGGCGTCGTCGCCCTGATGAAGGCGCTGGACCCCCGCCTCGACCGCGCCGCCGCGGAGCGGGCCCTCACCGCGACCGCCACGCCGCTCTCCGACGCCGCCTGCGGGTTCGCGGTCGGCGGGAGCGAAGCGTGCGGCGCCGGCCTCGTCGACGCCCGCGCGGCGCTGCTCGCGATTCGCGACGGCGGGCTCCCGACGCGGCCCGGGGCGCTGGCGTTCGATCCCCTCCGCCTGGACTTCGGGACGGACCTGGACGCGGCCACCCTGACGTTGACGAACGACGGGGACGAACCCCTCGACTGGCGCCTGGACGGCGTCGCGGGCGCCGACGCGAACCCCGCCCCGCTGCCGGACGACCTCCTGACGTTCGCCCCCCGCGAGGGCGCGCTGGCGCCCGGCGCGCAGGCGACGCTCGACGTGGCGCTGCGGCGCAGCGCCCTGGACGAGGCCGGCACCTACGCCTTCGACGCGACCTTCGAGGTGGACGGGGGGCGCGACGCCGCGACGTGGTCCGGCGCGCTCATCGCGGAGTCCGAGCGCCCGCCGCTGTCCGGCCCCATGCGCCTCGAGGCGCGCCGGCGCACCGACGGCGGGACCTTCGAGGCCACCAGGACGCGCGAAACGCCAGGGGTGCTGGGCGACTACGCCCTCGACGTGCCACCCGGCGTCTACGTCGTGCACGTCTGGAGCGACGAGAACGGCGACGGCGTCCGCAACGCCGGCGACTTCGAGGGCCGCAGCGCCGGCGAGGTGACGGTCCGCTCCGGCGTCACGCGCCGCGGCGTCGACGTGACCCTCGAGGAGATCGTCGGGCGCGACCCCGTCGGCGGGGCCCGCCCGCCGGGCGGGCCCCCCGCCCCGCTCTCCCGCCCGGCTTACGGTTCGCCCGGGCCGCTCTGGTAGACTGCTCCGCTTACGCGGTGGGCCGGCGCTCCGGCGCGCAGCCCCGACGCGCGAGGCGGACGGTGATCGCGCGCCTCGATTCCGCCCCCAGGGAGGCCATCCGTTGCAGGACCTCACGATCCGCGGTGCCCGCGAGCACAACCTGAAGGACGTCGACCTCACGCTGCCGCGCAACGCGTTCATCGTGTTCACCGGCGTGTCGGGGTCCGGCAAATCCACCCTCGCCTTCGACACCATCTACGCCGAAGGCCAACGTAGGTACGTCGAGAGCCTGTCGGCGTACGCCCGGCAGTTCCTCGGCGTGATGGACAAGCCCGACGTCGACGCCATCCTGGGGCTCAGTCCGGCGATCAGCATCGACCAGAAGACGACCAGCCACAACCCGCGCTCCACGGTCGGCACCGTCACCGAGATCCACGACTACCTGCGGTTGTTGTTCGCGCGGGCCGGCACGCCGCACTGCCCCGAATGCGGGCGCGAGATCGCGCGGCAGTCCCCCACCGAGATCGTCGACCGGATGCTGGAGCGCTACGCGGACCAGCGCGCCATGCTGCTCGCGCCGGTGGTCCGCAGCCGCAAGGGGGAGTACAAGAAGCTGTTCGAGGACCTCAAGAAGGAGGGGTACGCCCGCGTGCGGGTCGACGGGACCGTCCTCACGGTCGACGAAGCGATCAAGGCCGACCTGGAGCGCTACGAGAACCACGACATCGACGTCGTCGTCGACCGCGTGAAGCTGACGCAGGACGACCGCGCCCGCCTCGCGGAATCCACGGAGTTGGCGCTCGCGCGCGGCGACGGCCTCATGCGGGTGTTCCTGCCCGACGACGGCCACGACGAACTGTTCAGCGAACGCTTCGCCTGCCCCGAGCACGGCACCTTCCTCGAGGAGCTCGAGCCGCGCGTCTTCAGCTTCAACAGCCCCTACGGCGCCTGCCCGCACTGCAGCGGGCTGGGGTTCCTGCAGCAGTTCGACCCCGAACGCATCGTGCCCGACGAATCGAAGTCGTTGGCGCGCGGCGCGATCCAACCGTGGACCGGCGCCAACGACGGCGGCGGGAAGGTCTTCTACTGGGACCGCCTGAAGGCGCTCGCCGACCACATGGGCTTCGACGTCGACGTGCCCTGGCGCGACCTCCCGGACGACGCGAAACACGTCATCCTGCACGGCTCGACGGAGCCGATCGAGGTCGTCTACCGGCGCGGGGGGCGCGAAACGATGCGCTTCGAAGCGGAGTTCGAGGGGGTCGTCGCGAACCTCCAGCGGCGCCTGAAGGAGGCGGGCAGCGAAGCGGCCCGCGAACGCCTCGAGGCGTACATGAGCCTGGTGCAGTGCAGCCACTGTCACGGCACCCGCTACAAGCCGGAGGTCCTCGCCGTCACGGTGGCGGAGCGCAGCATCGCCGACGTCTCCAACATGACCGTCCTCGAGGCGGGGGCGTTCTTCGGCGGGCTGGACCTGCCCGGCGCGGGGGGCGAGATCGCCCGGCCGATCGTCCGCGAGGTCGGCAACCGCCTCGGGTTCCTCGAGGACGTCGGGCTGGACTACCTCAGCCTCGACCGGACGGCGAACACCCTGTCGGGCGGCGAAGCGCAACGCATCCGCCTCGCGACGCAGGTCGGCAGCGGCCTCACCGGCGTGCTGTACGTCCTCGACGAACCCTCGATCGGGCTGCACCCGCGCGACAACGAACGGCTCCTGACCACCCTCACTCGGCTGCGCGACCTGGGCAACACGTTGATCGTCGTCGAGCACGACGAGGACACGATGCGCGCCGCCGACTGGATCGTCGACCTCGGGCCGGGCGCGGGCGTGCACGGCGGCGAGGTCGTCGCCAGCGCCGCCCCCAAGGACCTCGAGAAGGACGCCGGCAGCCTCACCGCCGCCTACCTGCGCGGCGACAAGGCGATCGCCCTGCCGGAGTCCCGGCGGCCGGGCAACGGCAAGAAACTGGTGATCAAGAAGGCGCGCGAGCACAACCTCAAGGACGTCGACGTCGAGATCCCTCTCGCCACCATGACGTGCGTGACGGGTGCGTCGGGCTCCGGCAAGTCGACGCTGGTGCACGACATCCTGCACCGCGCCCTGGCGCGCGACCTGTACCGCGCGAAGGCGACGCCCGGCGCGCACGACAAGATCCTCGGCACCGAACACGTCGACAAGGTCATCGAGATCGACCAGAGTCCGATCGGGCGGACCCCGCGCAGCAACCCCGCGACGTACACCGGCATCTTCACCGAGATCCGCGACCTGTTCACCCGCGCGCCGGAGTCCCGCAAGCGCGGCTACAAGCCGGGCCGCTTCAGCTTCAACGTCAAGGGCGGCCGCTGCGAGGCGTGCAAGGGCGACGGCACCGTCAAGGTGGAGATGTACTTCCTGCCCGACGTGTACGTCCCCTGCGAGGTCTGCAAGGGCGCGCGGTACAACCGCGAGACGCTCGAGGTGAAGATCCGCGGCAAGTCGATCGCCGACGTCCTCGCCATGACGGTCGAGGAGGGCCTCGCCTTCTTCGAGAACATCCCCGGCATCGCCCGCAAGCTGCAGCTCATGAAGGACGTCGGCCTCGACTACGTCAAGATCGGGCAGCCCAGCCCCACCCTCTCGGGCGGCGAAGCGCAGCGCGTGAAGTTGGCGTCGGAGCTCGGCAAGCGCGGGACCGGCAAGACGCTGTACATCCTCGACGAACCCACGACCGGCCTGCACTTCGAGGACGTCGACAAGCTCCTCGGGGTGCTGCACCGCCTCGCGGAGGGCGGCAACACCCTGCTGGTGATCGAGCACAACCTCGACGTCGTCAAGACCGCCGACTGGATCGTCGACCTCGGGCCGCACGGCGGCGCGCACGGCGGGGAGGTCGTCGCGGCCGGCACCCCCGAGCAGGTCGCGGACACCGAGGGCTCGGCGACCGGCGCGTTCCTGCGCCGCCTCCCGGAGATCGAGGCGCGCCTGAAGCGCGAGGGAGCCGCCTGAACGACGTGCGCTACGATGCGCCCGTGAGGCCCGCATGATCCGTCCCGCTCCGCCCGGCCGCGCCTTCGCGGCCGGCGCGGCGTTGTTCCTCGTCGCCGCCGTGTTCGCCGTCGCCCCCCTCCCGCTGGCGTTCCGCAGCGCCGGCATCGTCGCGGCCGCCTACCTGGCGTTCGGGTTCGGCGGGATGGGCTGGGCGTACGTCGCCGCCCTCCTCGCGCCCCCCGTCGGGCTGTTCGGGGGGGATCCCGACTGGCTGGTGATGCTGCCGGTGGTGCTCAGCGGGAACCTGCTGGCGATGCTGGGGCTCGAGTACGGCTGGCGCGCCCTCGCCCTCGTCCTCTCGCCCGCCCTATTGATCGCGCCGCACCTGACGACGTCCCTGCTGTCGCAACGCGACCTGTTCCGCGTCGTGCTGCCGTGGGAGCCGGGCGCGACGGCGTGGATCGCACTGCACGCCGCGGTCGCCGTCGCGGGCGTCGCGCTGGCGCTGGCGCTCGACCGCCGCCGCGCCTGACGCCGTGCCGGGCGACGCCCCCCTCGACGACGTCCTCGCCGCCCTCCCCGAGCGCCTCCGTCCGGCGCCGGTCGCGGGCGGCGACCGCGCCACCTGGACGCGGACCCTGCGCCGCCTGGCGCGGCGGCTCGGGAGCGCCTGGGGGTCGCTCTCGCTGGAGGAGAAGCGCGCCCTGTACGCCGTCGCGGTGCGCATCCTCCACCGCGCCCCC
>JAVLCF010000022.1:11152-19122 GCA_031581195.1 Trueperaceae bacterium
GCATGAACATGTCGATCTCGCGCGGGGGCGCCGCGGTGCCGTCGCGCAGCGCCAGCGTCTCGGCGGCGATGTCGCGGCCGCAGGTCGCCTCGGTCACCTCGGCCTCGACGGCGAGCTCCACGCCGCCCGCGGGCGGCTCGGGGCCCCGCTCCTGGCCCGCCTCCGCCCCGCCGGCCTGGGGCTCGACGCGGCGCTGCTCGTGGTGGCCCGCGCCATCCTCGCGCGCGCCGGGGCGGAGGACGCCACCACCCGCCGCGCGCTGGAGGCGGACGGCGGGTCGCCCCGCCCCGGGCCGTCGGACCCTCCCGACCCCGTCGCGTGACACGCACCCCCGACGTGTGCTACCCCTGACTCGGGACGTTCGTCCCTTGGCGCCGGGCGGCGCCCCTACCGTTTCCCTCGACCGTTCGCGACGTCCCCCGGGAGGTCACCATGCCCGACGACCCCGCCCGACCCGCCCACGCCCCCACGACTCCACGATCCCTCGGCCTCGGCCCGACCCTTCGCGCCGTCGCGACGCTCTGCGTGGCGCTCCCCATGCTCGTCGCTTGCGGACGTGACGGGGTGGGGGGCGCCCCCTCCTACGGCAACGACCGCGCCCCGATCGCCGCGGTCGCCCCCGACGACGTGCGCGCCGCGGTCGGCTCGGCGGTGACGTTCGACGCCTCCGCATCGCGCGACCCCGACGGCGACGCGGTCCGCATCGCCTGGACCGTCGACGGGCCCGACGCCGCCACCACGCCGTCCCCGACGTCGGGAACCACGACGGTCGTGACCCCCGGGGTCCCCGGCACGTACGAGGTGACCGCCACCGCCCGCGCGGGCGGTGCCCGCGACGCCGCCACCAGCACGCTGACGGCGCTCCCGGCCGCCTCCGGGATGGCCGACGCCGGCCCCGACCAGAGCGTCGCCGTCGGGACGCGCGTCGACCTGGACGGCCGCGGTTCGCGCTCCCCCACCGGGGACCCGCTCCACTACCGCTGGACCCTGCAGCGACCGGCGAACAGCGCCGCCTCCCTCACCGACGCGCGGACCGCCACGCCGAACGTCGTGCCGGACGTCGCCGGCCGGTACGCCCTCACGCTACGCGTGGACGACGGCACCGTCGCCGACGCCGACGGGGTCGTCGTCACCGCGAACGCTGGACCGTCGGCCGACGCCGGCCCCGACGTCACGGTGTCCGCGACGGGCGTCGGGGTGGAGCTCCGCGGTACCGGACGCGATCCGGACGGCGACCCGCTGACGTACGCCTGGGCGCGCACGAGCGGACCCGCCCCCCTGACGTTCGGGACCCCGAACGCGGCCGCGACGACCGTCACGCCGACCACCGCCGGCACGTACGTCCTGCGCTTCACCGCCAGTGACGGCGTCACGTCGGCGAGCGACGACCTCCAGCTCACCGTCGCGTCGCAAACCACCGTGTACGTCGACGCGCTCGACGGGGACGACGCCGCGCCCGGAACCGCCCGCGCGCCCGTCGCGACGTTCGAGGAGGCGTTGTCCCGGGCCAACGCGTCCGCCACGATCGACACGATTCAGCTCTCGGAGGGCGCGCACGACAACCTGGCACCGATCGCCGTGGGCTCCCCGTCGGTCGCCCCCGCGGTTGGGGGCAAACCGGGCGTGCCGCCGAAGCCTTTGCCCGTCGAGGACGACCTCACGGTCGAGGGCGCCACGTCGTTCGACCCGCGCGCGACCGTCCCGAGCGACGCGTCGTCGTTGGCGTTGAACGACCGGACGATCTCGGTGACGGACGGCCACGCGCTGGTGCTACGCAACGTGGCCCTGACGGGGCTCACGGAGGCCCTCCACCTCGCGCCCGGAGCCCGCGCGTCGCTCGAGGGGGTGCGCTGCGACGTCGGCATGCGGTGCCTGGAGCTCCGCGAGAACGCCGATGCCGACGTTCGAACGGCCGTGTTCGCCCTCGAGACGCCGTACGCGAGCGTCCCGCCCGCATCGCGCGGCGTGAGGGCGGACAAGGGGGGATCCGATCTTCGGCTGCGTGAGGTGACGGTCTCGGGGTTCGACGTGGGTGTCGACCTATTTTCAGCCACCGCATCGCTGACGGACGTCCGGGTGCGCGCCGAACGCATCGGGATCTCCGTGGGGAACGTGGCGAACTTCGCTCGTCCGAGGGTCGACCTTCGGGGCGGCCTCGTCGCAGACACCCCGACGTGCGTGGAATCGAGTCGAGCCGACGTGTCGATGCACGACGTGGCGTTGGCACGATGCGGCGTCGCCTACGACGTGGGGCCCGGATCCGAGGCCTCGTTGGCGCGCACCAGCATCGTCGATGCGGGGGCGTTCCCCAGCACTGCGGGTGCGATCCGGGTCGAAGGTAGGTCGTATGCCACGACCCGCCTCACCCTCCGAACCACGGAGATCGTCCGCGCTGCGGAAGCAGGCATCGTTCTCGACGGACCGAAGATCCACGCGGACTTCGGGGTCGACGGCGACCCCGCCCAGTCGACGATCACCACCGATGCCCCAACGACCTGGGCGGTCGACGATCGACGCCCCGATTCCGGCTCGCAGGACTCGGGAACCGTCACCCTGCACGGCCTCTGGTTCGACGACGACGGCGATTGGGTGACGCCGATGATCGACCAAACGGAAACCGGTCCGGGCCGTCTCAGCGAAATCCTCGTCGGCACGACCTACACGTACCCCTACGACATCGTGAACGGCGCGGAGGTCGAGGTCGTGGGCCTCATCGCCGATGGACCGACCGGTCCGATCGGGACGACGCAGTAGGCGACGGCTGCGCGCACCTGCGGCGGCCCCCCGCCGTCGCGACCGAGGGTGGTAGCGTCGCCCCTCGATGGAGGGCGTCCAGGACGAATCCCGAAGCGCGTGGGGGCGCGGCGTGCGGCGCGCGGGGGCGGCCGTGCGGCGGCTGGCGCAGCGGTGGCGCCGCGCCCGCGTCGCGACCCTCACCGCGGCGCTGGCGTACTACGCGGCGTTCTCCCTCGGGCCGCTGCTGCTGCTGCTCGGGGGCTGGGCGGCGGCGACGTTGCGGGCGCGGCCCGACCTGGCGGAGCGCTACCGGACGGCGCTCGCGGAGGTCCTCGCGCCGATCCTGCCCGCCGGTCTCGCCGCCCCGGATCTGGTCGACCGCAGTTTCGACGTCGTCGTGACGCAACTCTCGTCGGGCACGACGCTGCGCACGGCGCTGTCGCTGCTGGTGCTGCTGTGGGCGGCCAGCGGCTTCTTCGCCAGCCTGCAGCGCGCGCTGGAGACGATCTTCGAGGTCCCGCGCGAGCGGGGCTTCTTGCGGACGCGCGCGATCGCGCTGGCGTTGATCGCGTCGGTCGCCGCCGTCATCGCCCTCGAGCTGCTCGGGGGGACGTTGGCGGCGTGGACGTGGCGGACGCTGCAGACCGCCAGCACTGCGCTGGAGCCGTTCGGGCTGGCGCTGCCGGACCCGCCCGCCGCCCTGGCGGGGCCCGGCCTGTGGCGGTTGGCGCTCGGGTTCGCGGCGTTCACGCTGACGTACCGGCTGCTGCCCGGGCGGACGGCGCGGTGGCGGGGCGCGGCGCTGGGGGCGGGGATCAGCGTCGCGGGGCTGCAGGCGATGCGGGTGCTGTTGCCGCTCGCCTTCGACGAGGCGCGCTTCAACCTGGTGTACGGCGTCGTCGCGTCGCTCGTGGTGCTGCTGTTGTGGCTGTACCTGGCGCTGTTGTTGTTCCTGCTCGGGGCGTTGGTGGCGGCGGAGGCGTCGGCGGAGATCCGCGCGCGCGAGGGCGCGCGCGCCGCGCCGGACCCGGTGGGCTAGCATGCACGGCATGCCCGACGCCGACCTCGACCGCCGCGAACCGTGGGGGTGGCTGCGCCGCCTGCTGGCCGGCTTCTGGTTCTACGTCACCGCCCGATTCCTGTTCCGCCTCTACGCGAAGATCGTGCACGGCCTGCGGACGCGGGGGCGCGACCGCGTCCCCCGCGAGGGGGGCCTGGTGGTGGCGGTGAACCACTTCAGTACCCTGGATCCCCCGATGATGGGCGTGACGATGCCGCGCGAGATCTCCTTCATGGCGAAGAAGGAGCTGTTCGAACGCCCCGCGTTGCGGGCCTTCGTCGAGGGCCTGCACGCGTTTCCCGTCGACCGAGAGCGGAGCGACCTGGCGGCGATCAAGGAGGCCTCGCGCCGCCTGAAGGCGGGGCGTGCGGTCGGGGTGTTCGTGCAGGGCACCCGCGATTCCGCCGACGCCGAAGCGCTCGACGGCGCGGCGTTCCTGGCGCAACGCACCGGCGTGCCGCTGCAACCCGCGGCGGTCTGGCGCGAGGGACGGCGCTACGTCGTGGCGTACGGTGAGCCGTTCGAGGTCACGGGGCGGGGGAAGGTCGCGATGCGCGAGGGGACCCGCGAGACCGTCGCCCGCATCAACGCGTTGTTGCCGTCCAGCACGCACATGATCGCGCCTCCCGCGCTCGAGCCGGTGGCGGGCGAGGGCGCCCCGCCGACCCCCGTCGACCCCCCCGAAGGTGCGGCGCGGGACACGCCTTCGTAACGAAGGTCGCGCGCACGACGCACTTCGCGAAGGTGTCACCCTTGCCCGGCCCGGACCGGCATGCTACGGTGCCGGTCAGCAACACCACCCCCGAAGGAGGAATGCCAATGGCGACGAGTAAGACCGTGTCGAAAGCCGACCTCGTGACCACGGTGTCCGAGGAGACCGGCCTCAAGAAGAAGGACGTCAAGGACGTCATGGACGCGATGCTGGATCAGGTCACCACGAGCCTCGACAAGGGCGCGAAGGTGCAGCTGACCGGCTTCGGGACGTTCGAAGTGCGCGCCCGCAAGGCCCGCACCGGCGTGAAGCCCGGCACCACCGAGAAGATCAAGATCCCCTCCAGCAAGTACCCGGCGTTCAAGCCCGGCAAGAGCCTGAAGGAAAAGGTCAAGTAAGACCCCCACCGACGACGTTCCGCACGACGTGCGGAGTCCGGGCGGCCGTTCGCGGCCGCCCGTCGTCGTGCGGGGGGAACGACGCGGGAACCATGCGGGAACGAATCGGGGACGCATCGGGACCGACGCGGGGCGGACGGGGAACGTCGCCCCCGACGCCCCGCTCGTGAACGACGTCACGTACGCTGTCGGGACGTTCGCCCCTAGCGCCGAGGCGACGTTCCGGGTCCGTCGCCGTCGGCCTCGCCTCGCCCCGACCCGTCCCCCATGCCCCAGCGCACCCCCCACGTCGTGGTCGTCGGCGCCGGCTTCGCCGGCCTCGAGGTCGTCAAGGGCCTGAAGCGGACCCCGGTCCGCGTCACGCTCGTCGACCAACACAACCACCACACGTTCCAACCGCTGCTCTACCAGGTCGCCGGCGCCCAACTCGACGCCGGCGAGGTCGCCCACCAGGTCCGCGCCGTCCTCCGCCGCCAAGCCAACGCCCGCTTTTTGCAGGGCACCGTCACCGGCGTCGACTGGACGGCGAAGACCGTCCGCGTCACCGACCCCGGCGCCCCCGGCGCGCCCGACGGCGTCCCCCCCGACGACGTGCACGACCTGGCGTTCGACGAGCTCGTCGTCGCGCCCGGCGCCATCTACGCCGACTTCGGCGTCCCCGGCGTGCGCGAGCACGCCCACTTCCTCAAGAGCCTCAGTGAAGCGGTGAACCTGCGCAGCGCCCTGCTCCGCCGCTTCGAGGCGGCCGCCGCCGCCGAGGCGCGCGGCGACGCACCGAAGCCGGGCACCCTGACGTTCGCGATCATCGGCGGCGGCCCGACCGGCGTCGAGATGGCCGGCGCCCTCGCGGAGCTCGTGCACGGGGTGCTGCCCGGCGACTACCCCGACCTCGACCTCGCGCGGGCCCGCATCGTGCTCCTCGAGATGAGCGACGCGCTGCTGCCCCCCTTCGCCCCCGCTTCGCAGCGCCACGCCCGACGCGTCCTCGAGCGACGGGGCGTGGAGGTCCGCACCGGCGCCGCCGTCGCCGAGGTCCGCCGCGACGGACTCGTGCTCGAGGGCGGCGACGTGCTCCCCGCCCACACGACGATCTGGGCGGCGGGGGTCGAAGCGCACCCGCTCGCGAAGGCGCTCGGGCTCGAGACGACCCGCGGGGGGCGCCTCGTCACCGCCGCCGACCTCTCGCTGCCCGGCACCGACGGCGGCTGGGCGGCGGGCGACGTCGCCGCCACCCACGACGACGACGGGCGCCTGCATCCGCAGGTGGCGCCGGTCGCCATCCAGCACGGCCAGCACGTCGCCCGCGCGATCCGCGCGAAGCTCGCCGGCCGCCCCACGCCGCGCTTCCATTACGCCGACAAGGGCATGATGGCGATCATCGGCCGCAACGCCGGCGTCGCGGAACTCTCCCGCCGCCTGGGCGGCCTGCAGCTCCGCGGGTTCCTCGGGTGGTTGGGGTGGCTGCTGATCCACCTGGTGTACCTCCCCGGCCACCGCAACCGCCTCGGGGCGTTCGTGACGTGGGCGTACGCCTACCTCACCCGCGACCGTCACGCCCGCCTCATCACCGCCATGGAGCCCTCCCCGGCCGAACGGACCGGCCGCACCGGGCGCGTCGTCACCGTCCCGCCCCCCGACCCGGATCCCGCGGGGGGGACGGCGGGCGGTGCGGCGGGCGGCGACACCTCGCGCGCCGCGTAGCGGCGCGCTGGGTATCGTGCGCGGCATGGACCTCCACGCCGCCCGCGACGTCGCCATCCACGCCGCCGAAGAAGCCGCCCGCATCCAACGCGCCGCGCTGGGCGGCGACCTGGAGATCGCCACGAAATCCAGCGAGACCGACCTCGTCACCCGCGTCGACACCGCCTGCGAGGCCCGCATCCGCACGATCCTCGGCGAGGCGTACCCGGGCCACGCGGTGCTCGGCGAGGAGGAGGGCGCGACCGGCGCGACCGATGCGCCGCGGTGGATCATCGACCCGCTCGACGGGACCCTGAACTACGCGCACGGCTTCCCCTTCTACTGCGTCTCGATCGCCCTGGAGGTGGACGGCGAGGTCCAGGTCGGCGTGGTCCTCGATACGCCCCGCGACGTCCTGTACGAAGCGGTGCGCGGCGAGGGGGCGCGCGCCGACGGCCGCCCCCTCGCCGTGAGCGAGGAGACCGAACCGATCCGCGCCATGCTGGCGACCGGGTTCCCCTACCTCCCCTCCGGGCAGCACGCCAACCTCGACGTGTTCGCCCGCGTCCTGCCGCAGGTCCGCGCCGTCCGCCGGCCCGGCGCCGCGGCGCTGGATTTGTGCATGGTCGCCGCCGGTCACCTCGACGGCTTCTGGGAGATGAAGCTCAACGCGTGGGACGTCGCGGCCGGCCTCCTGATCGTGCGCGAGGCGGGCGGGACCGTCACCGCCGGGGACGGCGGACCGTACGACCTGCACGATCCGGTCGTCGTCGCCAGCAACGGCGCGATCCACGCCCGCCTGGTGGACCTCCTGGACCTCGGTGCCGCCATGGCCGACACGGACGCCGCGACCCCGTAGCGGAGGCCGCGAGGCCGGCCGTCAGGCGCCGGGGGGCACGTCCGCGTCGACGTCGTCGTCGAACAACGCCGTGCTCAGGTAGCGCTCGAACCCGTCCGCCGCGAGCGCGACGACCACCTTCTCCGGCCCCAGGTCGCGCGCGACCTGGAGCGCCGCATGCACCGTCGCGCCGGAACTCATGCCGATCGACATGCCCTCCTCGCGCATGATCCGCCGCGCCAACGGGAACGCCTCCTCCTCGTACACCGCGATCACGTCGTCGAGCAGATCGACGTCGAGGTTCGGGGGCACGAACCCGGGACCCATGCCCTGGAACCGGTGCTGGCCCTTCTCCCCCCCGGTCAGCACCGGACTGCGGGCCGGCTCGACGCCGACCACCCGCACGTCCGGCTTGCGCGCCTTCAGGGCCCGCCCGATCCCGCTGATCGACCCGCCCGTCCCGGTCGCCCACACGAACGCGTCGATGCGGCCCTGCATCTGCGCCCAAATCTCCGGGCCGGTCTCCGCCTCGTGGATCGCCGGGTT
>JAVLCF010000022.1:19222-24764 GCA_031581195.1 Trueperaceae bacterium
TCGATGATCCGCTGTCCGCTGCCCGGCGTCAGGACCCCCCGCGCCTCCGCGTCGCGGATCATCCCCCACGCCGTGCGGTCCTTGATGCTGCCGGCGGGGTTGAAGCCCTCCAGCTTGAGCCACACCTCCGCCATGTCCGGCTCGACGACGCTGCGCAGCCGCACGATCGGCGTATCGCCGATCAGCGCATCGAGGCGCCGCACCGGCGGGTGGGCGTCCTCGGGGGTGGCGGGGTGGTCGCTCACGCGACCCCCTCGCGCCGCGGCCAGCGTTCGTCGTCGCGCAGACCGACCCACGTCTCGCTGCGCTGCCACAGCGCGGCGGTGACGGCTTCGTCCCGGGCGGCGGCGGAGGGGGCCTTCACCGCCTCGTCGACCAGGAACGCGCCGTTCGGCTCGGGGGGCGGCGCCGCCGTCGCCGCCCACACGCCGGTCGCGGCGCCCTGCTCGGGCGTGCGGCCGAACGCCCGCTGCGCGAGCGCCACGAGGCCCGAGAGCAGCCCCGAGCCGCTCCCGAAGTTCGTGTTCACGAAGCCCGGGTGGAAGGCGTACGAGCGCAGCGCCGGGTGCGGCGCGCGGCGCGCCAGCTCGCGGGCGAAGTGCACGTTCGCCTGCTTGGACCAGCCGTACGCCCGCAGGGCGTTGTACGGCACGCCGTAGGCGGCGCGCTCGAGGTCGATGGGGCCGGAGCGTTCCGCGCTCGAGGAGGTCGTCACGACCCGCGGGGCGTCCGCCGCGGCGAGCGGCGCGCGGAGCAGGTGCGTGAGCAGGAACGGGCTCAGGTGGTTGAGCGCGAACGTGCGCTCGTAGCCGTCCTCGGTCAACGCGCGCTGGTGCACGTACGCCCCGGCGTTGTTCACCAGCAGGTCGAGGGTGGGGGCGGCGTCGGCGAGGTCGCCCGCGACGCGGCGCACGTCCTCCAGGCTCGCGAGGTCGGCGGGGTGGAAGCGGACCTCCGCCCCGTCGCGGGCCTCCGCGGCGACGGCGTCGCGCGCCGCGCTGCCGCGGGCGCCCCCGCGGGAGACGAGGTGCAGATCGAAGCCGTGGCGCGCGAGGGCGCGGGCGATCTCGTAGCCGATGCCGCCGCTCGCGCCGGTCACGATGGCGGTCGGGCGCGCGCCGGGGTGCGGTGCGGGCGTCGCGCCGGACGGGTCGGTGGGGGGCGTGGCGTCGCTCATGCCCGCACCGTACCGGCCACCGCCCCCCGCGAACGCCCCCGCGGCTACCCTGAGCGGGTGCCCACGGATCCCCTCCACCGCACCGACGACGGCAGCGCGACGCTGTGGAGCGACGCGGCGCAGCAGACGTACCACTCGGGGCGCGGCGCCCTCGCCGAAGCCCGCCACGTGTTCCTGGCGGGGTCCGGCGTCGCGGACCGCCTCGCGGATCCGTCCGGCGGTGCCGGTCGGCCCCTGCACGTGCTCGAGGTCGGTCTAGGCACCGGCCTGAACCTCCTCCTCACCCTCGACGCGCAGGCCCGCCGCCGGCCGCCCCACCCCCTCATCTACCGCGCGCTCGAGGCCGCCACGCCCGATCCCGCGCTCGTCGACCGCCTCGGCTACGAAGCGCACCTGCACGCCCCGTCGCTCGCCGCCGCCTGGCGCGCCGTCCTCACCGACCTGCACGCCCGCGGGGCGCCCCCCGGCCCGCCGGACCCGTACGCGTTCGCCCCGGCGCCGGACGCGCGCCTCGAGGTGGCGCTCGGGCCGGCGACCGACGCGCGCGGTGCGCCGCACGGCGCCGCCGCGACCGCCCTCGCGCCGGGCACGCTGGACGCGATCTACCACGACGCCTTCAGCCCCGACGCGTCGCCGGCCCTGTGGAGCGAGGCGTTCCTCGCGGCGTGCGCGCGGGCGCTGCGGCCGGGCGGCCGCTGGGTCAGCTACACGGTCGCGGGCGCGGTCCGGCGGCGCCTCGCCGCCGCCGGCCTCGACGTCCGCAAGGCGCCCGGCCCGCCGGGCGGGAAGCGCGAGATGACGGTCGCGACGCGCCCCACCCCCGAGACGTGACGCGCCCGGGGTGTGCGGATGGCGCGGTCAGCGCTACACCCAGGGGATCAGGTTCTTGCCCCAGGGCGTCGCCCACAGCACGAACAACGCACCGACGGCGTAGAAGATCAACGAGCGGCGGAACTTCCCGGCGTCCGACGGCGCCCGCCGCGCGAGCGACGTGCCGAGCTGCACCGCCACGACCGCGAGGATCATCGTCGTCGCGTGCTCGATGAGCAGCAGGCGGCCGGTGAGGGGGGCGGCGATGCCGCCGGCGATGAGCGGCGTGACGCCGTACAGCACGATGCCGATCAGCAACTGCGTGTGCATGGAGATCGTGAAGATGCGGGCCGCTCCCGACGCGTTCGCGCCCCAGCGGGCCTGCGTGAGGAGGCCCCGCGCCATCGTGACCAGGGCGTACGCCCCGCCCAGCACGACGACCCAGCGCAGCAGGTTGTGAAAGCCCTTGAGGAATTCGTACATGACGCCGCGAGTGTACCGGGCCGCCCGCCCCGCCGGGGCGCCCGGCGGTACCCTTCGCGCGTGATCACCGCGGACGTCCTGATCCTGGGGGGCGGCGTCGCCGGCCTCACGCTGGCGCGCACCCTCGCCGGCGACGGGGTCGCCGTCGCGCTGCTCGACGCCGGCGCGGCCGACGGCCCGGACGCCCGCTGGACGTCGGCCGGTGCGTCGGGCCTCCCGCGGGCGCTGCTGAACCCCTGGCGCGGCCGGAAGGGGGACGCCCACCCGGACGACCTCGCCGGCCTCGCCGCGACGTGGGGCTTGGCCGACGCCCTGGCGGGCGAGGGGGCGACGACCGGCGCGGTGCGCAGCGGGGTGCTGCGCGTCCCCGGATCCGCGCGCCAGGCGCGCGCCTGGCGCGACCGCCTCGGGGGCGAGGCCGCCCTCGCGTGGCTCGAGGGCGACGCCCTCCCCCCGACCCTGCACGCGCCGTTCGGGGCGCTCCTGGTGACGGACGGCGGGTGGATCGATCCCCCCCGCTGGCTCGGGGCGCTCGCGGCGTCCGCCCGTCGGCACGGCGCGACCCTTCGCGGTGGGGTCCGCATCGACCGCCTGGTGCGCGCCGCGGACGGCATCTGGACCGCCCGCGCAGCGGGGCACGACGTCGCGTCCGCCGCGCGCGTCGCGGTCGCCGTCGGCGCGGACGCGCGGCCCGCCCTCGACGGCGCACCCGACCCGTGGCCGGCGTGGGACCGGACGCGCGGCGACGAGGTCCACCTCGTCCCCGACCCCACCGATCCCACCGACGCCGCGGACCCCACCGACGCCGCGGGCCCCACCGATGCGGTGGACCGCGCCGCCGTCCGCCTCCCCCGCCCCCTGGCCGGCGGGATCTACGCCGCGCCGGACCGGCCGGACGGGACGGGCGGCGTGTGGGTCGGGGGCGGGCACCGCCCCCCCGACGTGGACGACCCCGACGCCCCGGCGAACCTGCGACGCGCCCTGGCCTGGGCGCTGCCGGGCCTGGAGGGGGCCCGCGTCGGCGCCACCTGGTCCGGGGTCCGCGCCAAGCGCGAGGGCGCGCGACCCGACGTGCGCGAGGTCGCGCCGGGCGTCTGGACGTTCGGGGCGTTCGCCGGCCGGGGGTTCCTCGTCGCCGCGCTGGAGGCGCGCCGGCTGGCCGACGCCTGGCGGGCCCTACCCCGCGACGGGTGAGGCGTCGCCGTCACGCGGCGCGAACCCGGCACAGCGCAGCAACGGTTGCGGCGGGTACTTGGGAAGCTGCGGATGGTCGCACCGGAGGTACACCGCACCCGACGCGCTGGGCACGACCCGCGCGAAGGCGCAGCCGCCGCACGTCCCCCCGCGCGCGGCGCGGCGCAGGACCTCCGGAGCGGGTCCGGAGGGCGGTCCCGCCGGTCGGCGGGGCACGTCAGATGCGGGGGAGGGCGAAGAGTTCGTCGGCGAGGTGCTCGAGGCGGGCCTTCGTGAACGGACGGCGGCGCTCGACGAGGCCCCCGCCGTCCTTCGCCAGCGTCAGGGTCCGGTAGGCGTGCGAGTCGACCGGGTGCAGCACGACCTCCTTGAACACCGCGTGCCGGGGGCTGGCGTTCGCCAGCAGGACCGGCCGCCCGTCCGGCAGCGAGAGGCTGGCCGACATCACGGTCGTCGGGAGGTCGTAGGGGCGCTCCATGCGGTAGATGTAGTCGGGGAAGTCCCCCTCCTTCTCGAAGCGGACCCCCTCGCGCTCGTCGGCGACCTCACGCATCCACCGCAGCAACTCCGCCCACGCGTCGTAGAAGGCGCCGTCGTCCTGAGCCATGTGTGCAGTCTATCGCACGGCGATGACGGATCCCGACTATCGTGAGGGCGTGACGGCGGACGACCGGAGGCAGGCGTGACGCTCGGCGTGGCGGAGGTGCTCGGGGGCCTCCTCGCCGTGCTCGGGGGCCTCCTAGCGGCGGCGCTGCTCCTCGCCGCCGCGGCCCTGGTGACGCGCCTGCACCTCACCGTCGAGGCGGCGTTCGTGCCGGAGGGCGGCGGGGCGGAGGGGGCGACGGGGGACGCCGCGGACGCATCCCAGCGCCTCGAGGCGCGGATCCGGAGCGGGCCGGTGGAGGTCCGCCTCGACGGCCTCGCCCGCACCGCGACCCTCGCCCTGGCCGGCCGGCCGGTCGCGACGCGTCCCCTGCGCGCGCCCGCACGGACGCCGTCCCCGACGAAGGGACGGCGTCGCGCCCGACGCGGGGGTCGACCGGGCGGCCGGGGCTGCCGCCCGTGGCGGCTGCCCGCCGACCGCCGCGCCCGCCTCGTCGCGACCCTGCGCCGCGAAACGCGGGCGCGACGGCACGTGCGCGGCCACCTCGACGCCCACCTGGTGCTGGACGGCCGCGACCCGGCACGCACCGGCACCCTCCTCGCCGCCCTCCACGCCGTCCGGCCGTGGTGGGACGCCCTCGCGCCGGACGCCCGCGTGCGGATCGGGGCGGACTTCACCGCCGACGCGCCCCGCGGGTCCGCCACGGCGCACGTGCACGTCCGCCCCGTCCGCCTCGTCCCCCCCACCGTCCGCGTGGCGTGGGCGACGGTGCGCGCCTGCCGCCACCCACGCCGCTCCGCCGCCCGGACCGGGCGGCCTCGCCCTCGACCGCGGGCCGTGCCCGCGGACCCCGCCTAGGAGGCGATCATGTCCACCCAAACGTTGCTCGACACCCTCGCGAACGCCCTGCGCGACATCGGCACCACCAAGCAGGTGGTGGGCGAACCGATGCAGGTGGGCGACGCCACCCTCATCCCCGTCGTGTCCCTCTCGCTCGGGCTGGGGGCGGGCGCCGGCGACGGCAGCGACGCCGGCGAGGGCGACGCGACCGCGGGCAGCGGCGGGGGCGGCGGCGTGCGCGTCGAACCGACCGCCTTCATCCTGCTGCAGAACGGCGAGATCGACGTGCGCGCCGTCCCGTCGAAGGGCGGCGCGCTCGCGACGCTGTTCGAGAAGGCCCCCGACCTCGTCGACCGCATCGCCCGCGCCCGCGACGGGGGCGACGCGGACGACGGCGAAGCGCCGCAGGGCGCGGGGGACGCACCGAACTGACG
>JAVLCF010000023.1 GCA_031581195.1 Trueperaceae bacterium
GGCCCGCACCGTTCCGTACGGCACCGAGGGGCGCCTCACCGCACGGCGCCGGACGCGATCGCGTCGCGCGCCCCCCGACGCGCCTCGTCGTCCGCCGCCCGCAACGCCTCCCACGTCGCGTCGGCGGGGGGGACCGCGTCGAGGGCGTGCGCCAACACCCGCGGGATGGCGTCGAACGCGAGGGCGCCGTCCAGGAACGCCGCGACGGCGACCTCGTCGGCGGCGTTCAGGACCGCCGGTGCGACGCCGCCCCGCCGCCCCGCCTCGTACGCGAGGTCGAGGGCGGGGAAGCGCGCGCGGTCGGGCGGCTCGAACGTCCACGTTCCCTCGAGGGGGAACGGGTCCAGGCCCAGCGTCGGGCGTTCGTTCTCCTCGACCCCCCACAGGATCGGGAGGCGCATGTCGTGCGGACCGACCTGCGCCTTGAGGGACCCGTCGCGGAACCGCACGAGGGCGTGCACCCACGACTGCCGGTGCACGACCACCTCGATCGCGTCGAGGTCGAACCCGAACAGGGCGTGCGCCTCGAGGACCTCCAGGCCTTTGTTGAACAACGTCGCGGAATCGATCGTCACGCGCGGCCCCATCGCCCACGTCGGGTGCGCCAGCGCCGCCTCCGGCGTGACGGTGGACAGGTCCGCGGGGCCGTCGCGGAACGGCCCGCCGGACGCCGTCAGGAGGATCGTGTCGATCGCCTCCCGGCGTTCGCCCAGCAGGAGCTGTGCGACGCCGGCGTGCTCGGAATCGACCGGCGTGACGCGCCCCCCGGATGCGCGGGCGGCGGCGTGCACGAGGGGGCCCGCCACGACCATCGCCTCCTTCGTCGCGAGCGCCACGTGCCGCCCGGCCCGGACGGCGGCGAGCACCGCCGGGACGCCGGCCATGCCCGGGATCGCGGCCACGACGGTGTCGGCCGGCGCGGCGGCGAGCGCCTCCAGGGCCCCGTCGCCGGCGTGGACGTCCACCTCGGCCCCCAACGCCGCGCGGACGTCGGCGTGCACGTCGGGGTGGCACACGACCTCGCGAACGTCGTGCCGGCGCGCCTGCTCGACGAGCCGGGCGGCGTTCCGGCCGGCGGCGAGCCGCTCGACGCGCCAGCCTCGGCGTTCGGCGACGTCGAGGGTCTGCGTGCCGATCGAACCGGTCGAACCGAGAACCGTGACGGTGCGCATGGCGGCATCATCGCACGCCCCCGCGACGCCGGCCGGCCGGTGCTACGCTTCCCCGCATGTGGGTCCGCGACGCGATGACGCCCGACCCGGCGACCGTCGAGGCCGACGTGCCGCTGCTCGCCGCGATGGAACGCCTTCGCGACGGTGGCTTTCGTCGCCTCCCGGTCGTCGAGGCGGGTCGCCTCGTCGGCCTCGTCACCGCCCGCGACCTGAGCGCCGCCACCCCCGGGGGGCGCACCCCCGTCTCGGTGTACGACCTCGACGACCTGTTGGCGCGCACCACCGTCGCGGACGTCCTGCCGGAGGCGTTGTACGTCACGACGCCCGACGCGCCGATCGAGCGGGCCGCGGCGCGCATGGCGCAGCGCAAGGTGTCGGGCCTTCCGGTCGTCGACGGCGAACGGCTGGTCGGCATCCTCACGATCGGGGACGTGCTCCGCGCCTTCGTCGGGATGCTGGGCGACCGCGAGGGCGGCACCCGCGTCGTGCTGGACCTGCCCGACCGGCCCGGCGTCCTGGAGCGCGTCGCGGGCGTCGCGGCGCCCTCGAACATCGTGGCGGTCGCGAGCTCGGTCGTGGATCCGGGGCGAACGCGACGCGTCACGGTCCGCGTGGTCGGCCCCGACGCCGCCGCCTACCCCGACCGCCTCCGCGCGGCCGGCCTCGAGGTGCGCGACGCGCGCGACGAGGGGGCGGCCCCCCCGTGAGCGACGGGGCGGACCTGCAGGCCTGGCAGGCGCGCCTGGAGGCCGCGGCGGGCGGCGGTCGCGTCGCCTCCACGCCCTTCCTGGAGGAGGCGGCGTCGAGCCGCCTCCGGGCCGCGCTGCGCGCCGCCGGCGTGGCGGTGTCCGCGGACGGCGGGTATCCCGGCGCCGCCCGCCGGGTGGTGACGACGCGCCCCCCGCACGTTCCCGTCGCGACGCCGGCCCTGGCCGCGTGGACGTGCGAAGCGCCGACCGACCCCGAGGCGTTGCGCGCCGCGCTGGAGGCGGCCGGCGTCCCGCCCGAGCGGATGGGGGACGCCGTGCCGCACGCGCGGGGCGCCAGCGTGATCGTCCTGGCCGACGGCGGCGCGCCGCCGAACGACGTCGCCCTGGCGGGCGTCCCGTGCCCGCTGGCGGGGGTCGACGTGGACCGGGTCGCGGTCGGGACGGCGAAGGAGGCGCGCATCGTGGTGCCCTCGCTCCGCGCGGACGTCGTGGGCGCGACCGCGCTCGGGCGGTCGCGCTCCTGGTTCGACAAGGGCGTCGCCGCCGGCCGCGTCCGCATCGACGGCGCCCCGGCGGGCAAGGCGACCCCCGTCGCGGTGGGCGCCGAGGTGTGGGCGGAGGGGCTCGGGCGGGTCGTGGTGCTCGAGGACCTGGGCGCCACCCGGCGCGGCAAACGCGCCGTGCGGGTCCGCACCGAACGCCCCCGCGGCTGACGCCGGCGACCCCGGCCGGGCGCGCCCGGGGCGCGGTCGGGTCAGGTCCGGACGCGTTTGCCGGTGCCGCTGCGCGCCTTGAAGACGAGCCGGACCGGGACCTCCCCGAACCCCAAGTCCTCCTGGATGCGGTTGCGCAGGTAGTGCTCGTACGCGCGGGTGAGGAGCCGTTCGTCGTTGACGCTCAGCACGAACGTGGGGGGCGCGACGTCCGCCTGCGTGGCGTACAGCAGCTTCAGCGACCGGCCCTTGTGGTTGGGCGGCGTCTGGCGTTGCGTCCACACCTCGAGCCAGCCGTTCAGCGTGCCGGTCGCCACGCGCCGGCGGGCCTGGTCGTACACCCGGACGACGGAGGCGAGGAGCTCGTGGAGACCGAAGTCGGTCTTCGCGCTGACGTACACCCACGGGGCGAACGTGAGGTGCGCGAGATCGATCGCGAGTTGCGTCCGGAACGCCTGCAGGTCCTCGTCCTCGACGAGGTCCCACTTGTTGATCGCGACGACCACCGGCGTGCCGGTCTCGAGGGCGAGGCCGGCGATGCGCATCTCGTGATCGCCGACCTCGAACGGGTCGACGACGAGGATCGCGACGTCCGCGCGGCGCAGCGCCGCTTCGCTGCGGACCCGCGCGTAGAAGGCGACGTCGCGATCGGGTTTGCGTCGCAGGCCGGCGGTGTCGACCAGCACGAACGGTCGGCCGCCGACCTCGAGGCGGACGTCGATCGCGTCCCGCGTCGTGCCCGCCTCCTCGCTCACGATCACGCGCTCGTCGCCGAGGATCGCGTTCGTCAGCGACGACTTCCCGGCGTTGGGGCGGCCGGTGATCGCCACCGTCACCGCCTCCTCGTCCGCGTCGTCGTCCACCGCCTCCACCGCGTCCGTGAGGCGGTCGCGGAGGTCGGCGATGCCGCGCGCGTGCATCGCGCTGGTGGGGACCGGCTCGCCGAACCCGAGCGCCAGCAGTTCGAACCAGGCGGGGCGATCCTCGAACGTCGCGTCGTCGACCTTCGTGGCGACCAGGAGGACGTTCGTGCCGCGCCGGCGCAGCAGGTCGGCGATCTCGTGGTCGGCGGGGGCGAGGCCGGCGGCGCCGTCGACGCAGAACAGGACCAGGTCGACGCCCTGGAGCGCCACCTCGACGCGGGTCCGGATCGCGCGTTCCCAGGCGTCCCCCGACCAGAGGCCGCCGGTGTCGAGCAGGTCGATGCGGCGGCCGTCCTCGAGCTCCAGCGGGGCCGCCTTCACGTCCCGCGTGACGCCCGCCTCGTCGGCCACGATCGCGTCGCGCCGACCGAGCAGGCGGTTGAAGAGGCTGGACTTCCCGACGTTCGGGCGCCCGAGGATCGCGACGCTAGCCACGGTGCGCGTCCCCCTGAACTTCGTCGGCCCGGTCGCCGGGTGCGACGCGCGCGCCGCGCGCCCAATCGGCGGCCGGCATGCTGGGCTTCCCGGCGGGCGTGACGCGCTCCAGCCGAACGGCGCCGTCGCCGCACGCCACCAGGACGCCGCCGTCGTCCACGCGCAGCACCGTGCCGGGCGCGGCGTCCGCCGCGCCGTCGGCCGCGCGCGCGTCGGTGGAGGCGGGCGCGAGCGCGTCGATCTTCAGGGTCGTGCCCGCGATGCGGGTGCGCGTGCCCGGCCACGCGATGACGCCCCGGAAGCGGTTCCAGATGGCGGTCGCGGACGCCGTCCAGTCGAGCGCGCCGTCGTCCTTGACGAGCAACGGCGCGTACGTCGCGGCGGCGTCGTCCTGCGGCGTGCTCGGCAGCGTCCCGCGCGCGAGGCGGTCGAGGGCCTCGACGAGGGCGTCGGCGGAGGCGTGCGCGAGGCGGTCGGCGAGAGTCGGGTAGGTGTCGTCGGGATGGATCGCGACCGGCTCTACGAGCCGGACGGGGCCGGTATCGAGGCCGGGGTCGGTCTGCATGATCGTCACGGCGGTCTCCGTGTCTCCCTGGATCAACGCCCACTGGATCGGGGCGGCCCCGCGGTGCTGGGGCAGGCGGCTGGCGTGCGCGTTCAGGAAGCCGTGGGGGGGGACGTCGAGCAGGGAGGCTGGCAGGATCTTGCCGTACGCGACGGTGACCGCGACGTCGGCGTGGGCGTCGCGCAGGGTGGCGGCGAACGCCGCGTCGCGTTTGAGGTTCGAGGGCTGCGCGAGCGGCCGGCCGAGCGCCGCCGCGCGGGCCGCGACCGGCGGCGTGCGGAGCTTCATGCCGCGGCCCGCGGGCGCGTCGGGTTGGGTGACGACGAGGACGACGTCGTGCGCCGCGTCGAGCGCCTCGAGGGCCGGGACGGCGTAGGCGGGAGAACCGAAGAAGGCGACGCGCATGGGGTCAGTCGACCGTGGGGACGGTCGGCCGCTCCTTCAAGAACGCCTTGGCGCGGCGCTGCAGGTCCGCGAGTTCGGCGCGGTGGGCGTCGAGGAACGCGCGGCGGGCGTCGCTTGGGAGGCGGTCGAAGTACAGGACCCCGTCGAGGTGGTCGAGCTCGTGCTGCACGACGTGCGCGAAGTGCCCCTCCGCCCACCGTTCGTGCGGGACGCCGTCGACGTCCTGGTAGCGGACGCGGACCTCCGCGTCGCGGACCATGTCCTCGACCCACGGCCCCGGGATGCTCAGGCAGCCGTCGGGCCCGACCTGCCTTCCGCGGCGCTCGACGAGGACGGGGTTCACCATCACGTGCGTGGCGAGCACCGCGCGGCCGCCGTCCTCCGTCTCGCCGCCGGGCTCGCCGTCCGGCTCGGGGCCCTCCAGGGCGGCGGCGGCGGGCGGATCGGTGTCCGTGGGGTTCTCGCCGTCGGGGTCGGGCGCGAGCTCGAGGGCGACGAAGAGGCGTTTGCTCAGGCCGATCTGCGGGGCGGCCAACCCGACGCCGTTCGCGTCGTGCATCGTTTCGATCATGTCGGTCGCCAGCTCGGCGAGCGCCGCGTCGAAGGTCCGGACCTCCGTCGCGGTCCTGCGCAGCACCGGGTCGCCGTACAAGCGAATGGGGTGAATCATCGCGTCCGTCCTCCAGGGGCGCCGGGGGTCAGGGCCCCGCCGGGGCGTCGTCCGCGCCGATGCGTACCGTCGCACGGAGCGGCGTCGCGACCGCGACGTCGTCGGGGGCGTCCGGCACCAACGTCACATCGTACGTGCCCGGCGGCCACGCGGCGGTCGCTTCGGGTACGGCGGCGGGCAGGTCGGGCAGGTCCGCGAGGGTCGGGAGGGGCGCGACGACGGTCGCCTCCGCCGTCGCGAGCTCGACGAGGCGCACCCCCTCGGGGAGGGGCAACACCCGCACCTCGCGGCGAACCGACCGCCACGGGACGTCCGCCCGCACGCGCAGGCGGGCGTCGGTGGGGGAGAGGCGGGCCCCCACCACCGGTCGCGCGTCCGCGTCGAGCGCCACGAGGGGCACGGGCGCCGGGGCGTCGACCGCGCGGCGGGCGGCGTCCCCGTCGCGCAGCACCGCGACGACCGCGTCGACGTCGGCGAGGACCGGGTCGCGGGCCTCGACGATCACCGTCGCAGGTGCCAGCGACGCCACCCGCCAGGCGGCGTCCGCGTCGCCGGACGCGGCGGGGAGGACCACGCCGACGTCGAACGTCGCGCGGCGGACCGCCTCGAGGCGACCGATCACCTCGGCGGGCACGACCCGCACGACCCGCAACGCCTGCGGCACGCGCGCCTCCACGTCCGCGGCGAACGCCCCGTCGACGCCGGTGAGGTCGAGCGACGCATCGACGTCGTCCGCGTCGAGGCGGTCCATGCGCTCCGACGGGCCGCTCACGACGACTTCGACGCGGTCGGGCACCCCCACGGCGACCTCGTCCGCCGCGGCGCCGTCGACGCGGAGCGGCACGAGCAGGCTGCGTTGCACGGTCGTCCCGGGGTCGTTCGTCGCGACCCACCACAAGCCCAACGCCGCGACGACGGCCGCGACCTTCGCCGGGGCGTCGCGCCGCGCGCGACGCCAGGCCCGCCGCCAGGAGGCGAGCGACCTCACGGGCGAACCTCGCCGTAGACGGTGCGGAGCGACGTCAGCAGATCCGAGGGGGCGACGTCGGTCTCCAGGTGCCCGTCGCGTGCGACCGACACCGTGCCCCGCTCCTCGCTCACGACGACGACCCACGCGTCGGACACCTCCGACACGCCGAGCGCCGCACGGTGGCGGGTCCCGAGCGTCCGGTCGAAGCGCTGCGTCTCCTGGCTGAGGGGCAGGATCACGCCGGCCGCCACGATCGCGTCGCCGCGAATCAGGACCGCGCCGTCGTGCAGGGGGCCCTTCGAGTCGAACAGGGTCTGCAGCAGCTCCGCGCGGACGGGCGTCTCGAGCGCCACGCCGCGCGTCGCGAACTCCCCGAGCGGCGTCGTGCGCTCGACGACCACGAGGGCGCCGACGCGCTTCGCCGCCAACTCGCGGATCGCGGTCATCAACTCCTGGACCGGGTCGCCGTCCACCGCCCGTCGGCCTCGGCCCCGCCCGACGCGTTCGAGCGCGGCGCGCAACTCCGGTTGGAACACGATCACGAGCGCCAGGAGGCCGACGGGGGCGAGGCGCTCGAACAGCCAGGCGGTCCCCTCCAGATTCGCGGCGCGCGCCACGAGCCACAGGCCTGCGACCGCGACGAGGCCGCGGACGACGTTCCACGCGCGCGACCCGACGAGGAGGGCGTAGCCCTGGTAGACCAGCACCGCCAACAGCGCGACGTCGATCGCGTCGAGGGGTCCGAAGCGGTCCAGCGGCGTCATCGGGCGCGCCTGCGCGGGGGGCGTGCGTGAGGGCACCCGACGACGACGCCGCCGCCGTTCGGGCCGCGTCGCGCAGGGTGCCCCGGTGGTTCCATGGTGGTCGTTACGCTACCATGCGGCACGGCCACCGCGACGCGTGCGGCGGCGGAGGGAGTGCACGCCATGGAAGAACTGAAGGAACGCCTCTTGCACCTCCGGGGGTATCTTTGACCTCGCTTCCAAGCGCGAGGCCCTCACGGAGTACGACGAACGACTGAACGACCCCGACCTGTGGAACGACCCCGACGCCGCTCGGGAGGTGACGCAGGGCGCGGCGCGCCTCCGCAAGGTGATCGAGACGTACGACCGCCTGCAGAGCGACGTCGAGGGGTTGGACGAACTCGCCGCGCTCGCCGGCGAGGAGGACGCCGAGGAGCTCGCCGCCGAACGGGCGCGGGTCGAGGCGTCCCTGAACGACCTGTACCGCGAGACGCTGTTCCAAGGCGATCACGACGACCGCCCCGCGATCGTGACGATCAAACCCGGGGCCGGCGGGACCGAGTCGTCGGACTGGGCCGGCATGCTGCTGCGCATGTACCACCGCTACGCCGAGCGCAGCGGCTGGAAGGTCGAACTCCTCGACGCCGTCGGCAGCGACGCCGCCCCGAACGGGGTGGAGTACGCGCAGTTGATCGTGCGCGGCGAGCGGGCGTTCGGCATGCTGCAGGTCGAGAACGGCGTGCACCGCCTCGTGCGCGTCAGCCCGTTCGACGCGCAGGGCCGTCGCCACACCAGCTTCGCGTCGGTCGAGGTCATGCCGGAGATCGACGACGCCGTCGACGTGGCGATCGACCCGAACGACCTCCGCGTCGACGTCTACCGCTCCTCGGGGCCCGGCGGGCAGTCGGTCAACACGACCGACAGCGCCGTCCGCGTCGTCTACAAGGGCGGGACGTCCGACGAGATCGTCGTCACCTGCCAGGACGGCAAGTCGCAGATCAAGAACCGCGAGAAGGCCATGACGGTGCTCCGCAGCCGCCTCTTCGAGCGCGAGGAGCAACGCCGGCGCGAGGAGCAGATGCAGGCGCGCGGGGAGCAGAAGGCGATCGAGTGGGGCTCGCAGATCCGCAGCTACGTGCTCGACAAGCGCTACGTGAAGGACCACCGGACCGGCGTCATGCGGCACGACCCCGACGCGGTCCTCGATGGCGACCTCGACGACCTCGTGTGGGCCGGCCTCGAGTGGGCGGCGGGGGGCGAGACGGAGGCCGGTGCGGCGTGACGCCGCACCGGCCCGGGGCGTGAGGCGGTGCGGGTCCTGGCCATCGCCGACGAGGTCTCGCCGTTCGTGTACTCCGAGCGGTTCCCCGCCAACCTCGGCGACGTCGACGTCGTCCTCAGCGCGGGCGACGTCCCCGGGTACCTCCTCGAGTTCCTCGCGACGCGCCTGACCACGCCCCCCGTCTACGTCTTCGGGAATCACGCCGACGGCTACGTCGTCGACGACGACGGCGAGACGCGCGTCAAGCCCGGCGGCTGCATCGATGCGCACCGCCGCATCGTCGAGGTCGCTGGCCTCCGCATCGCCGGCATCGAGGGGTCCGCCCGCTACCGACCGGGTCCGCACCAGTACGCCGAGCGGGAGATGGAACGCTTCGCGCTCGCCTTCGCGCCGCGCCTCGCCTGGGACCGCAGGCGCCGCGATCCGCCCGTCGACGTCCTCCTCACGCACGCGCCCCCCGTGGGGCCGCACGCGGGCGCCGACGTCCCGCACCGCGGGGTGCCCGCCTTCAATCGGTTCCACCGCTGGTGGCGCCCCCGCGTGCACGTGCACGGGCACGTGCACCTCAACGGCGCCAACGCCCCCCGCCGGTACGTCACGGAGGAGGGCGTCGAGGTCGTGAACGCGTTCGGCTTCACGACGTTCGAGATCGACCCCGCCGTCCGCCGCGGTGCGCGCGAGGCGACCGACCCGGCGCACGACCCGCGGTAGCCTCCCGGCATGCCCGAGCGCGTTCCCCCCGCCGTGCCCGACGCCCCCGCTCCACCCCCCACCGACGCCTGGACGGCGCTGCGTTCGGCGGCGGTCGCGGTCCCCCTCGACGCGGTCGGTGGCGTCCGCCTGACCGGACCGGACCGCGTGCCGTTCCTGCAGGGGAACGTCTCCGCCGACGTCGCCGCGACCCCCGCCGGCGGGAGCGTCGCGACGTTGTTCCTCGACCCCAAGGGGCGCCCGGTCGCGCAGGCGTCGGTCCAACGGCGCGACGACGACCTGCACCTCGCGGTCGAGGACGACGCCGCCGACCTCGTCCTCGCGACGTTGCGGCGCCAACGGGTGTTCGACGACGTCGAGCTGCACGACCTACGCGAGGTCCTCCGCACGTGGACGGTGCAGGGCCCCACCGCCCCCGACGTCGTCGCGGCCGCGTTCGGCGCGCGGGCGTCCCACGGCGCGGCGGTGCAGAGACCGTTCGCGTCCGCCGACGTCCTCCTCGTCGCGCACGACCGCACGGCGGAGGGCGGCGTCGACGTGCACGCCCTGGCGCGGGACGCGGCCGCCGTCGCCGACGCCCTGCACGGCGCGGGCGCGACCCCGGCGGACGCCGCGACGTTGGAGCCTTCGCGGATCGAGGCGCAGCTCGCGCGCGTCGGCCTCGAGGCCCGGGGCGGCGTCCTGCCGCACGAGGTGGGCCTGGAGCGCTACGTGTCGACCACGAAGGGCTGTTACGTCGGGCAGGAGACCATCGCGCGGCTCGACGCCCGCGCGGTCGTCCGCCGGCACTTGGTGCGGCTCCGGCTCGACGCGCCGGTCCCGGCCGACGCGTCGTCGCTCCATGCCGACGGCAAGCGCGTCGGTCGTCTCGGGGGGCGAGCCCAACACCCCGACCTCGGCGTGGTGGCGTTGGCGGTCCTCCAGGACGCCGCACGCGACGCGGCGCTCGAGGTTCGCGACGAGGACGGCGCGCGCCACGCCGGCGCGCGCGTCGGGTGACGCCGCCCGCGGGGCGAACGTCCCGGACCGCCGGCCGGCGTGGGTCGTGTATCGTGTCGGTAATGCGACGTCTTCTCCGGGGGTGGCCGGCCCGCCGCCCCCCGTCCCGCGCACGGGTCACGCTCCTCGCCCTCCTCGCGTTCGGTCTCGCGGCCCCCGCGGCGTCCGCCGGCGGGTACGCCTTGCGAACGATCCAGCCGGGCGACACGCTCGGGGGGATCGCTACGGCGTACGCCGTGCCGGTCGACGCCATCCGTGAAGCGAACGACGTGCGCGGCGTCACGCTCCATCCCGGCGACACCCTCCGCATCCCCCTCGGGGAGGCGACGGGCGGCGTCGCGACCCCCGCGCCGGAACCGCCCCCCGGATTCACCCGCCACGTGCTGCAGGCGGGGGAGACCATCAGCGGCGTCATCGAGCGCTACGACGTCACCCTCGACGCGCTCGTCGGAGCGAACCCCGACCTCTCGTCCCTCGACCGCCTCCCCGTCGGCGTCGAACTGCTCATCCCCCCCGGCGAGGGCCTCCTCGTGACCTGGCGGGACGGCCTCGACCTCGCCGCGGTCCTCGGCGATCACGGCGCGGACCCCGTCGGCGTCCTTCGTGCGAACGCGATCCACACCCCCGCCGACCTGCGTCCCGGCATGCTGTTGTGGCTCCCGGACGTCGAACCGAGCGCCGCCCTGGAGCGGCTCGCGAAGGTGCGCGAGCGCGAGAACCGCTACGTCTGGCCGGTGCATGGCCGCATCACCAGCTACTTCGGGCGCCGCAACCTCGGCATGGGCACCTCCAACTTCCATCGCGGCATCGACGTCGCCGCCCCCACCGGCACGCAGATCGTCGCGGCGCGGGCCGGGACGGTGACGTTCGCCGGCTGGTCGGGGAGCTACGGCTACCTCGTCAAGGTCCGCCACGCCGGCGGCGACGAAACCTGGTACGCGCACCAGAGCCAGATCCTCGTGTCGGTCGGCACCTGGGTCGAGCAGAACGAGGTCATCGGCCGGGTCGGCTCCACCGGCCTGTCGACCGGCCCGCACATCCACTTCGAGATCCGGCGGGGCGGCAACGCCCTCGACCCGCTCGGCGAACTGAACTGAGGTCGGGCGCGACGCGTCGCGCCCGACGGGCCGGCCTCAGGCCGCCGCTTCGGTCTTCGACCAGAGGATGCGTCCGCACGACGGGCACCGCACCACGCCGGCGTTCTTCTTGACCTTCTGCACCACGTGCAGCGGCAGCTGCATGTTGCAGCCCCCGCAGCGGCGGCCCTCCACCAGCTCCACGAGGCCGATGCCTCGCCGCGCCTTGCGCACCTGCTCGTACTGCTTCAGCAACGCCGCGGGCACCTCGCCGGCGAGCGCCTCACGCGTCTCGCGCAACGTCCCTTCGCGCGCATCGATCTCCGCCAAGCGCTCGCGCTCCTCCGCCTCGAGCCGCTCGTGCTCCGGCACGAGCTCCGCGTGCTCCGCCTCGAGGGCCTGCAGCGTCGCTTCGGTCGACTCGAGCGCCTCCATCGACGGCAACGTGTCCTCCTCGAGCTCCTGTGCGCGGGTCGCGAACTGCATCTCCTGATTCTGGAACTGCGCCGCCTCCTTCGAGGACTCCGCCCGCAACGCCGCCTCCTGCGCCGCCTTCGTGCGGTCGCGCAGCGCCTGCAGCTCGACGTCCGCCTCGCGGACCTTCGCGCGGAGCGCGTCGCGCTCGCCGCGGACCGTCTCCAGGCGCGCCTCGAGCGCCTCGCGGTCGCTGCGGATCATTCGCAGCGCCTCGGGCACGTCCGCGCGCTCGTTGTCGAGCGCGTCGAGCGCCAGGTCGCGTTCCTGTACGTCGTTCAGGGTGTCCATGGCCGTCCCTCCGAATCGCCCCCCGCGCGGCGGTCCACCCAACGAAAACTCCGTTCGCGGGAAACCGAACGGAGCGGGACGGAGCGCGGACGCGGGGATGCGTAGGTCATCATCTATCACGCTACCACGCGCGCGGGGTATGCTCCCCGCCGTGATCGAGGACGCCCCCGACGCGTTCGTCCAGCGGTTCCGGACGTACGCCACCCCCGCCACGCTCTTCGCACGCCCCGAAGGCAGCCCCCTGCTCGAGGCGGACGTGGCCGGAACCGTCGTGCAGCTCCTCGAACGCACGAACCCCTACGACGCGCCCCCCGGCGCGGCGACCCTGATCCTGAACCCCACCGCCCACGAGGTGCGCGACGCCGGCGACGGCGACGTCGCCCTGCAGGTCCCCGAGCGCGGTGCGCTCCGCGGGGCGGGCGCGGTGCTCGCGCACGAGCCCGGCGCCCTCGTCGTCGATGCCGGCGTCCCGGTCGTCCTCGCCGTCGAAACGCCGGACGCGTGGCCGGTCGGTCGGCGCGTCGCGTTCGACGCCGCCCCCCCGGTCCACGCCTTCGTCCTCCCCCCCGACCGCCGTCCCGACCGCCCAGACGAGGGCGGCTCGATCGACGAGGCGCACTGACGTGCCGCTGCCTCCGCCTCCCCCTCCGCGCGCCGAGGTCCACGCGGTCGCGCCCGGGTCGCCCGCCGCACGTGCGGGCGTGACGCCGGGGTGGCGACTCGTCGCCGTCGCGGGCGCCGAGATCCCGGACGTGCTGGCCTACCGTCGCGAACTCGCGCGGGGCGAGGTCCGCCTCGACCTCGAGGCGCCCGACGGGACGACGGCGTCGTTCGACGTCGCGTGGGAGGACCCCGGCCTGGAGTTCGCCGACCCGATCTTCGACGGGATCCGCACGTGCGCCAACAAGTGCGAATTCTGCTACGTCCACCAGATGCCGCAGGGGTTCCGCAAGAGCCTCTACCTGATGGACGACGACTTCCGCACGAGCTTCCTGTACGGCTCCTTCGTGACCCTCACGAACCTCTCCGACGGCGACGTGCGGCGGATCCTCGACGAGCACCTCAGTCCGCTGTACGTCTCGGTCCACACCGCCGACGAAACGCTGCGCGGCGACATGATGCAGTGGTGGTCCAGCAAGGTCCGCGACCCCGCCTCCACCCGCATTCGCGACATGATCGAGCGGCTCGAACCGATCGACCTGTACACGCAGATGGTGCTGCTGCCCGGCCGCAACGACGGCGACGCGATGGAGTCCACGCTCGCCTACCTCGCGTCGCGCCCCAACGTCCAGGCGGTCGCCGCCGTACCGGTCGGCCTCACCGACCACCGTACGAACCTGCCCGACCTCCGCACCTACACGGCGGAGGAGGCGGACGACGTCGTCCGCCGCGTCGAGGCGGTGCAACGCCGCATGCTGGAGACGCGCGGCACCCGCTTCGTGTTCCTCTCCGACGAGTTCTACCTCCTCGCCGGACGCCCGCTCCCGACGCGCGACGCCTACGAGGGGTTCCCGATGCTCGAGAACGGCGTCGGCATGGTCCGCGACTTCCTCGACGGGCCCCTCCCCGACCTCCCCGACCGCCTCGCGGCGCCCCGCAAGGTCCTCCTCGCGACCGGCACCCTCTTCGCGCCGGTGCTGGAGCGCGCCGTCGCGCCGTTGCGGCGCATCGACGGCCTCGAGATCGAGGTGCGCGCCGTCACGAACCGGACGTTCGGGGCGGTCACCACCGTCGCCGGCCTCCTCGCCGGCCGCGACCTGCTGCTCGCCGTTCGTCCGGAGGAGGCCGACGTGCTGCTCCTCAGCCCGAACGTCGTGAAGTACGGCACCGACCTGCTGCTCGACGACCGCAGCCTCGGCGACCTCCGGCGCGACCTGCGCATGGACGTCGAGCTGGGCGGCACCACCCTCGCCGACCTCGCCCGCACGATCCTCGGGGACGCCGGCGGGGCGGTCGCCCCGCAGTTCGGGTTCTCCACGCACGCCGTGAAGGAAGCCGCCAAGCAGCACTGACGGCGCGCGCGGCGGTAGCATGCCGCCATGCTGACCCTCGACCTCCGCAACCTCGAGGAAGACCGCGTCGGCGCCGCCCACGGCGTCGACGTCGCGCGGGAGACCGCGGCCCTCGGCCCTCGGCTCGACGCCGCCGCCGACGCCCTCCTCGCCCGCGCCGACGACGACGCCGCGATGCTCGGTTGGATCGCCGCCCCCGGCGACCGCGCGCCCCTCGACGCCGCACGCGCCTTCGTCGACGCCCGCCGGGGCGCGTACGACGACGTCGTCGTGCTCGGCATCGGCGGGTCGGCGTTGGGGGCGCGCGCGGTGCAGAACGCCCTCCGTCCCCCGATCGCGCCGCCCGCTGCGGACGGCCCCCGCGTGCACGTCCTCGACAACGTCGACGGCGACGAGATCGCGGCGTACCTCGCGGCGCTCCGTCCCGAACGGACCCTCGTCAACGTCATCAGCAAGTCGGGGACGACGGCGGAGACGATGGCCGGCTACCTGGCGTTCGAGGCGTGGTTGCGAAGCGGCGTGGGGGACGCCTGGCGCGAGCACGTCGTCGTCACGACCGACCCCGAACGCGGCATCCTCGGGCCGCGCGCCGCCGCCTACGACCTCCCGCGGTTCGACGTGCCCCCCTCCGTCGGGGGGCGCTTCAGCGTCCTGACGCCCGTCGGGCTCCTCCCGGCCGCCTGGATGGGGGTCGACGTCGCCGCCCTCCTGCGCGGGGCGGCGGGCGTCCTCGACGACGTGCGCGCCCCGACCGAGGCCAGCGTCGCGAAGCGGCTCGCCGCCGCCCACGTGTGGGCCGCGCGCCGCGGCAAGACCCAGACGGTGTGGATGCCGTACGCCAGCGGCTTGCGGCGCACGTCGGACTGGTTCGTGCAGTTGTGGGCGGAATCGCTCGGCAAGGCCCACACCCGCGACGGCGCCCGCGTCCACGCCGGCACGACCCCCCTCCCCGCGGTCGGCGCCACCGACCAGCACGCCCAAGTGCAACTCTTCGCGGAGGGCCCCAACGACAAACTCACGACCTTCGTCGTCCTCGACGACGACCGCCTGGGGGCGCGGGTGCCCGACGCGCCCGAGGGGCTCGAGCCGCTCGGGTACCTGGGCGGCCGCCGCTTCCACGAGGTCCTCAACGCCGAGGCGGCGGCCACCGCGCACGCGCTGGCGGTGCGGGGTCGACCGTCGCTCACGCTTCGCCTCCCGCACCTCGACGCGGAGACGTTCGGGGCGCTCCTGCAGACCACGATGTGGCAGACGGCGCTCGTGGGGGAGATCTGGAACGTCGACGCCTTCGACCAGCCCGGCGTCGAGCTCGGCAAGCGCTACACGTACGCCCTGATGGGGCGCGACGGGTTCGACGCCGAACGCGCCGCCCTGCGCGAAGCGGGGGTGGAGGCGTCGTGAGCGACGCCGCCGTCCGGCGCGACCCGCGCACCTGGCTGGCGTTCGTGAAGTTCGAGCACACGCTCTTCGCGCTTCCGTTCGCGTACACCGGCATGGTGCTCGCCGCCGGCGGGTGGCCGGGCGCCGGCACCTTCGCGCTCGTGACCCTCGCGATGGTCGGCGCGCGGACCGCCGCGATGGCGATCAACCGCGTGGTCGACGCCGAGATCGACGCCCGCAACCCGCGGACCGCGGCGCGGGAGATCCCCGCCGGGCGGCTCACGCGCCGCGACGGCCTGGCGGTCGCGGCGCTCGGGGTCGTGGCGTTCACCGCCGCCGGCCTGGCGCTCAACCCCCTCACGGCGGCGTTGCTGCCCGTCGCCGTGGCGTTCCTCGTGGCGTACCCGTACACGAAGCGCGTCACGTGGGCCTGCCACCTGTGGTTGGGCGTCACGATCGGCGCCGCCGCCGCCGGCGGCGTCATCGCCGTCACCGGCGCGTTCGACGCCGGCGCGGTGGCGTTGTGGATCGGCGTGGGCGCCTGGATCGCCGGGTTCGACGTCATCTACGGCCTCCTCGACCGCGACGTCGACCTGCGCGAGGGGATCCGCAGCATCCCGGTCCGCTTCGGGCCCGACCGCGCCCTCGACGTCGCCGCCGCGCTGCACGCCGTCGCCCTCGCCGCGTTCGTCACGCTCGCGTTCGTGACGCCGCTCGGGACGCCGTACCTCGTCGCCGTCCTCGGCCTCGTCGCCCCCCTCCTCGGGGTGCAGCAGGGGCTCGTGCGCCGGCGCGGCGCCGCCGCCGCCCTCCAGGCGTTCAACGCCAACCTGTGGGTGTCGGGCCTGGTCCTGGCCGCCGTCGTGTTCGACGTGGCGGTGGCGGCGGGAGCCGCCTGGTAGCCTCGGCCCGATGAGCGTCGTTCCCGTGTTCCCCCTCGACGTCGTCGTGTTCCCCGGCATGACGGTGCCCCTCCACGTGTTCGAGGCGCGCTACAAGCGGCTCGTGAAGGCCGCCGAGGCCCTCGATCCGGTCCGCTTCGTCATCGCGCCCCCGCCGACGGAGGGGATGGAGGACGAAGGCGCCGACAAGCCGGGGGAGGTCGGGACGTTGGTCGACGTGCTCGAGAGCGAGGAGAGCCTCGACGGGACGTTGCAGCTCGTGGCGCACGGGCGGGAACGCGCGAAGCTCGCCTACGCGAACGTCGAGCAGGTGCCCGAACCGTCGGGGGGCGTGCGCCCCCTGTGGTTCGCCGAGGTCGAGCCGTGGCCGGTGGAGCGCACCGACCCGAACGACGAACGCGTCGCGGCCTGGGACGCGCTCGAGGCGTTCGACCGCTACGGCTCCGTGTTCTTCGCCGACACCGCCCGCGACCAGGCGGCGGCCGCGATGCCGGACGACCCGCTCTACCAGGCGTCGTTCGTGTGCGCGAACCTGCGCCTCCCCCCCGAGGGCGCCCAGCGCCTCCTCGAGGCGCCGTCGTTGGTCGATCGGTTCCGCGAGGCCCGCAAGGCGATCGACGCGCGCCTCGCCGCGCACCACGCCGACGCTTCGCTCGGTCCGGCCGGCGAGGCGTGAGCGACCCGGCCGCCGCCCCGTCCGGCCCACCCCCCGACGACGCGACCCCCTCGGACGGGGTTCCGCCGATCTTCGCGTGGGACGCCCTGCCGTCGCTCCGCGGGGCGCGCCCCGGGACCGGCGGCCGCATTCGCAGCGTCCCCGAGGACTTCGTCGTCGTCGAACGCCCCGCGTACCTCCCCGCGGGCCGCGGGTCGCACCTGTACCTCCGCGTCCGCAAGCGCGGCCTCGCGACCCGCGACCTCGTGCGGACCCTCGTCGAGGCCGGCGTGCCGGAGAACCGGATCGGCGTCGCGGGCCTCAAGGACAAGCACGCCGTCACCGAACAGTGGCTGTCGCTCCCGTGGGCGCAGCGCGCCGCCGCCGACGTCCTCGCCGAACGCGAGGGCGTGGAGGTCCTGGAGACCTCCCGGCACGCCAACAAGCTCGGGATCGGGCACCTGCACGGCAACCGCTTCACGGTGGTCGTGCGCGACGTCGCGCCCGACGCCGAGGCCCGCGCCCGCGCGATCCTCGACGACGTCGTGGCGCGCGGCCTCCCGAACTACGTCGGGCCGCAACGCTTCGGGCGGTTCGGACGCAACGCCGTCGACGGACGCGCCCTCCTGCGCGGCGAAACGGTGCCCGGCGACCGGCGGCTGCACCGCTTCTTCGTCAACGCCCTGCAGAGTTGGATCTTCAACGACGTGCTCGCCGCCCGCATTCGCGACGGGCACTTCGCGTCGCTCGTGAGCGGCGATTGGGCCCGCAAGGTCGCGACGGGCGGCACCTTCCGCGTCGACGACCCCGACGTCGAACGCCCGCGCGCCGCGGCGTTCGAGATCACCGCCCTGCTCGCGCTGCACGGCCGCAAGGTGCGCATCTCGAGCGACGAGGCGGGCCGTTACGAACGCGCGGCGCTCGCGCGCGCCGGCGTTCGTTGGGAGGACCTGCGCGGTCGCCGCGGCGATCGTCGCCCGAGCCGCGTGGCGGTCGGCGACGTCGCGCTCGAGGGGTTCGAGGACGACGCGGGCCGACCGGCGTTGCGCCTCGCGTTCGACCTCCCGAAGGGCGCCTACGCCACCTCGCTGTTGCGCGAGGTCACCGGCCTCCCGGTCGACGCGCCGGCGGTCTCCCCGCACGCCGGCGAGGACGCCTAACCCCCCGGCGTCGCGGTGCGGCGCCGCCACGCCTCCACGAGCACCCCGGCGACCGCGACGGCGGCCAGCGCGGCGCGCGCCCCGCCGGACGCCGGTGCGCGGGGCGGGCTCCACGCCTCCCACGCCCCGAGGCGTTCACCGCCCGTCGCCGTCGCGATGGCGCGGAGCGTCGCGTCGCCCCCGCGCTCCCCGAACTCGGGGTCCTGCACGACGGCGCGGACGGGGGCGACGACCCGGTCGCCGGATACGACGACGGCGTCCGCACCGGTGGCGCCCGGCGGGAGCGGGGCGGCCCACCGGCCGGGCCCGAGCGCCTGCAGCGCCGCCGCGCGTCCCGCCGCCCGCACCGCGGTCGGTTCCGGAGCCTCCCCGCGCTCCTGCGGCGCGTCGGGGCGGCGCACCTCCACCCACGGCGCGCCCGGCGGGAGGGCGAGGGCGGCGGGCGCCGCCCCCGTCCGGACCGTCGCGGTGACGTCCGCCGGGGGGCTCGCCAACCACCGCACGGCGTCCACCCACCAGCCGTCGAACGACGGCCAGCGACGGACCGCGGCGTCCGGCGTCGCGGCGTCCATCGTCAACGCCAACGTCCGGCCGACCCCCACCCGGCGGACCGCCAGCAGCGGGGCGCCCCCCGCGTCGGCCCAGAGGAGCTCGGCGCCGGGGCGCGCCCGCGTCTCCACGTACCGCCCCAGCGGGGGGTCGGGGAGGCCCCGCACGAGCGGGTGGGGCCGCACCTGGAGGCCCGTCGCGTCGCGCCACGCCGACCGCCGGGCCGCCTCCGCCTCGCGAACGAAGACGTCCACCAGCGTCGACGCTCCGAGGCGGGCGTAGGCGCGCCCCCCGGCGGCGTCCGCCAACGCCCGCAACGCCGCGACGTCGGCGCCGTCGCCCACCGCGACCGTGGAGATCGTCACGCCTGCGGCGCGGGCGCGCTCCGCGACGACGTCCGGAGCGGGCCCGCGGGGCGCCAGGGGGCGCCCCCCGTCGATCTCGCCGTCGGACAGCACCACGACGTGCTTGCGTCGCGCGTCGCTCGCCTCGAGGGCCGCCACCGCCCGGTCGAGGGCCGGCCCCAGCACCGTCCCGCCGTCCGCGTCCAGGTCCAGCAGCGCCCGCGTCATCGCCGCCCGCCCCCCGTCGGTGACCGGCTGCAGGGGGAACACCGTCCGCGGTGCGTCGGCGAACGCGATCATGCCGATCCGGTCGCCGGGGGCGGCGCGGCGCAACAGCTCGCGGGCGGCGCGCTTCGCGCGCTCGAGGCGGGCGGGGGTGCCCTCGTCCATCGAGCGGGAGCGGTCGACGACCAGCATCATCGCCAGGTCCGGTGGGGCGTCGGGCGGCGCGACGTCGCTGTCGACGGGGAGGACGCCGTCGATGGGGCTGCGGTACCACCCCCCGAGCGCGAACGCGTTCGGTCCCCCCAGCATCGCGAGGCCGCGCCCCGCCTCGACGAACGCCGTCACGGCGCGCGCCTGCGCGTCGCTCCACGGCTCCGCCGGCCCCCCGATCACGAGCGCGTCGGTCGCGAGGGGCGCCCCGACGTCCGCGACGCTCGCGCGGACGACCTCCAGGCCCGCCGCCTCGAGGGGGCCGGCCCACGGCTCGGCGTCGACGAGCGTGACGCGGGGCGGCGTACGGAGCGCCACGCGGGTCGCCAAGGCGTCGTCGGCGGGCGCCGCGTCGACCCCCATGGCGTCGCCCGGCCCCTCCGCGGCGACGTCGCCCGGGGCGTCGGAACCGTCGCCGTCGGGGTCGGCGGGGACCAGGACCGCCTCCACCCGCACCGCGTCGTCGGCCGCATCGTCGTCGGCCGCATCGCCGTCGCTCGCACCGTCCTCCGTCGCGTCGGCGGGGGGGACGGCGGGAAGGGGCGCAGCCAGACGCCAGGCGTGCGCGCCCGCGTCGGTCGGGACGGCTCGGCGGGCGACCTCGCGCCCGTCGACCCGGAGGACGACGTCGGCGGCGCCGTCCGGTCGGCCCTCGCGCCGGACGACGACGCGGACGTCGATCGTGGTGCCGGGATCCGCGACGGCGGGCGCGTCGAGGGCGTCGACCCGCACGTTGGGGAGCGAATCGACCGCCAGCACGTCGACCGGCACGTCCGGCCAGGGGCCGTCCCGTCCGTCGGTGTGGCGCCCGTCGCCGACCAGCAGGACCCGGCGGGCGTCCCCCGCCGTCGCGGCGCGGAGCGCCGCCCCGACGTCGCTGCGGCCCGGTCCGGCCTCCGCCACCGCCGCCCGCCAGCGCGCGTCGCGCTCCACGGGGGACGTCGACGGTGCCGGGCTCGGCAACGCTACGGGGCGGTCCCCGGCGACGACGACGTCGACGTCGCGCCACGCCCCCGCCGCCGTCGCCGCCTCCCACACGAGGCGTGCGGCGGCGCGTCCCGAATCGCCGACGTCGAGGACGACCGACGCGGCCGGCGTACCGCCGAACCGCGGGCCGGCGAGGGCCAGGACGAGGGCCAGCAGCGTCGCGCGGCGCGCCGCCCGACCGGGCCGCGGCACGAGGCCGGCCACGAGCCAGACGATGGGCGCGAGCAGCAGCCAGGCGGGCGACGTGAACGCGCCGTCGAGGAGCACCTGCGCATGCTACCAACGGCTCCGCGCCCGCCCTGGCGCGGTGCTACCGTGCGGGCATGGACGCGCCAGAGGAGGCCGCGCCGCCCGGGTGGGCGTTCGAACGCCGCTTGTGGGCCGCGGGGCACGCCGCCGTCGCAGGGATCGACGAGGCGGGCCGCGGGGCGCTGGCCGGACCGATCGTCGCGGCCGCCGTCGTCCTGCCGTACGGCCCGCACCCCTACCGCGACAGCAAGACCGTCACGGCGCGACGTCGCGTCGCGTGGGCGGCGTCGATTCGCGCCACCGCGATCGCGTGGGGCGTCGGGTTCGTCGACGCCGCCGACGTCGACGCCCTGGGGGTGCCCGACGCCACCCGCGAAGCGGCCCGGCGGGCGCTCGCGGCGTTCCCTCGACCCCCGACCGCGCTGGTGACCGACCACCTGACGCTGCCGGGACCGTGGACGGTGCTGGCGCCCCCCCGCGCCGACGGCGCCAGCCTGCAGGCGGCCGCCGCCAGCGTCCTGGCGAAGACCGCCCGCGACCGCTGGATGGCGGAGGTCGCCGAGGCCCGCTGGCCGGCGTACGGGTTCGCGCGGCACAAGGGGTACGGCGTCGCCGCCCACCTCGAGGCGTTGCGGACGCACGGCCCGTGCGAGGTGCACCGGCGCCGCTTCGCGCCGGTCGCGCGCATGCCGCCGTTCTCCGGAGCGGAGTCCGGACGCGGGGCGTGACGTCGCGGGCCGTGGCGCGATAGCCTGTCCACCGGAGGTCCACGTGCAGAGTTGCATCGGCGTTCGTTTCGACAACGGACCGAAGATCCACTGGATGGACGCGAGCGGCGTGGCGGACGCCGCCCCCCCGGTCGGGACCCGCTGCATCGTGCGCAGCCGCCGAGGCGTGGAGGTCGGCACGGTCCGTACCGAACCCCGCCCGCGGGAACGGAGCGCCGGCGAGGTGCTCCGCGCGGCGCACGACGAGGACCTGGCGAGGGCGCAGCGCTTGGCGCAGAAGGCGGAGGACCTGACGTGGTTGCTGCGGGCGCGCGCCCGGCAGGAGGGCGTTCGCCTGAAGATCGTGTCGCTCGAGTTCACGCTGGACGAGGCGGCGTTGGCGGTGCAGTACACCGCGGAGAACCACCCGTCGTTGCGGGGCCTCACGCAGGAGCTCGCGCGCCATACCGGCGCGCGGGTGGAGTTCGTGAACGTCGGGCCGCGCGACGAATCCCGGATCCTCGGGACGCTCGGGGCGTGCGGGACGGGATCGTGCTCGTCGACGTGGATGCAGAGCTTCAACTCGGTGTCGATCCGCATGGCCCGCGACCAGCAGCTGCCGCTCAACCCCGAGAAGATCAGCGGTCCCTGCGGGCGGCTGATGTGCTGCCTGCAGTTCGAGCACCCGACCTACAAGGAACTGTTGGGGCGCCTCCCGAAGCGCGGGGGGAAGGCCTGCCACACCGACACCGGCGCGTGCGGGAAGGTCGTCAAGCTCGATCCGTTGCGCGGCACCGCCGACCTCAAGACCGACGACGGGTACCTCGAGGGCGTCCCCGCCGACAAGCTCGAGCGACCCCACAAACGCTGACGCCCGCGCCACGCCGCCGGCGGCGCCGTGGACGCCTCATGCGACGGCGGCGCGCAGGCGCAGCACGAGCGTCGTGGCGACGACGTCGGTCCCGACGTACGCCCGCGCCGCCTCGTCCGCTTCGCGGACCGCGGCGAGCGCGGCCGGGTAGGCCGCCGGCGCCGTGCGGCGCACCGCCTCCAGCAGCCACGCGTCCGCCTCGTCGGGCGCGATCTCGCGTTTCGCTCGCGCCCACGCTCGGCCTGCCTCCAGCGCCGCGTCGAGCGGTCCGGGGAGGGCGGCGGCGAGGGCGTCGGCGGCGTCCCGAAGGCCCCGGGTGCGTTCGGGGTCGGCGGCGTCGCTGCGCAACCAACCGAGCTGACCCGTCCGGAGCGCCGGGTGCGGTGCGGCGTCGGCGTACCCGTCGACGGGTGGGGCGGCGAAGCGCACCGGCGTACAGCGCGACGCCAACGTCGGGAGCAACGCCCCGACGCTCGGGGCGATCAGCACGATCCGCGCCCACGAGGGCGGCTCCTCGAGGAGCTTCAAAAAGGCGTTGCCGGCCGCCTCGTTCAGGGTCTCCGCGCCGTCGAGGATCGCGACCGACGTCCCGTAGCGGGGGCGGGCCCGGATGCGGGGGGCGAGGGGGTCGGGGTCGGCGGACGGGCCGTCCCGCCGCACGAGTTGGTCGATGCGCAGCATCGGCGTGAGCGCCGCCCGGCCCCCCTTCGTTTCCGCGGCGGGGGCCTTCACGACGACGTCGGGGTGGTGTCCGGCGGCGTGCAGCCGGCAGCTTTCGCAGCGCCCGCAGGGGGCGTCCGCGCCCTCGAAGCGGACGGCGTCGCACGTCGCCCAGCGCGCCCACCAGAGGGCGGCGGTGCGACGCCCGATGCGGGGCGGCCCGACGAACGCGAAGGCGTGCCCCTCGGCGCGGCGGAGGTACGCGAGCGCCTCGGCGTGCCCGCGGACCTCCGCCGCGACCTCCGCCACGCCCGGGGTGGGGCCGGTCTCGTCGCTCACAGGCCCTCCGCGAGGCGCGCGGCGAACCGTTCGGGGTACCCCGCCGCGCGGACCGCGCTCGCCGTCGCCTCCACGTCGTAGGGCACGCGGACGCCCTCGAGCCGGCAGGGGGCACCGACGTCCAGCACGCCGTACGCCGCGCGCGGGTCGCCGTCGCGGGGTTGCCCGACCGACCCGGGGTTGAAGAACCCGCGGGCCTGCGCCGGGACGTCGTACGTCGCGGTCGCGCCCTCGAACGGCACGACCCGCCCGGTGCGGGTTCCGTCCGGACGCTCGACGAACAGCGTCGCGCGGGGGACGTGCGTGTGCCCCACCAACGCCAGCGGCGCGTGGAGGGCGTCCAGGGCCGCGTCGGCGGCCGCGAGGTCGGTCACGTACCGCCACGGGTCGCCGGGCGCCCCGTGGTGCGCTTCGAACGCATCGCCGATCCAGTGCCGGGGAAGGGCCCGGAGCCACGCGACCGAGGCGTCGGAGAGCGCGTCCGCCTGCCGGCGGAGGACGTCGGCGACGTCCGCGTCGAGGGGCGCGGCGGGGGTGCCTCCGTCGCGGAACGTCAGGAGGTCGACGTCGTGGTTCCCGGCGACCGCCACGCTCGGGGCGAGCTCCGCCACCCGTTCGATCACGGCGTCGGCGTCGGGGGCGTACCCGACGGCGTCCCCGAGGAACGCGACGGCGTCGAACCCCCGCCCGTGCGCGTCCTTCAGGACCGCGTCGAGGGCGGCGAGGTTGCCGTGCACGTCACCGATCACGAGATACCGCACGGGGGACGATATCACCGGCCGAACGCGCCCCGGAGCGTGGGCCAGGGGACGGACCCGCGGACCTCGAGGCGCCCCGCCACGGCGTCCGCGGTGCCGGCGACGTCGCCCGTCCACGTCCACGCGGTCGCGCCGCGGTCGTGCCGCCACGCGACCGACGCCCGCCACGGCGTCGGGGACGGTCCCGACGGTCGGGCGTGCAGCCGCACCGTCCACGCATCCGCGCCCACGTCCCCCGCCCAGGCGACGTCGACGCCCGGACCGACGCGCGTCGCGTCCCCCACCCGCGCGACGTCCAGCCACGCTCGGACGGTCCGTTCCGGGGCCCGCCGTGGGCGTTGCGTGACGCCGACCCCCACGCCGAGCGCGCGGCGCTCGGTCGCGCCGTCGGGGGCGCTCTCGGTCCGCGCCGCCACGCCGGTGCGCAGGTCGACGTCGCGG